>JANNCK010000066.1:0-2819 GCA_031386545.1 Sphingomonadales bacterium | reverse complement strand
CGCAGCAATGCCTCACGCAGCACCACCGGATCCCAGGGGATGACGTAAGTGCGGACGGCGAGGCGGTCGACCGGCGGGGTCTGGATCACCGACAGCTCGCGCAGGCCGCTCATCGCCATCTGCAAAGTGCGCGGGATGGGGGTGGCGGACAGGGTGAGCATGTGGACGTCGGTCTTCAGCGCCTTCAGACGCTCTTTGTGCGTCACCCCGAACCGCTGCTCCTCGTCGACAATGACGAGGCCGAGGCGTTTGAACTCGACCGATTTCGCCAGAATCGCGTGGGTGCCGATGACGATGTCGAGCGTGCCGTCGGTGATCCCGGCGCGGGTCTGTGTTGCTTCTTTCGGCGGGACGAGCCGCGACAGGCGACCGATGTTGAGGGGGAAGCCCTGATAGCGCTCGACAAACGTCTTATAGTGCTGGCGGGCGAGCAGGGTGGTCGGGCAGACCACCGCGACCTGTTGCCCGGCCATTGCCGCGACGAATGCCGCGCGCAAGGCGACTTCGGTTTTGCCGAAGCCGACATCACCGCAGACGAGGCGGTCCATCGGCTTGCCCGCGCCGAGATCGTCGATCACCTCGGCAATCGCGCGGTCCTGATCGTCGGTTTCCTGATAGGGGAAGCGGTCGACAAATTCATTGAACGCGCCGTCCGGCACCATGACGTCAGCGGGCCGCAGCGCGCGTTCGGCGGCAACGAGGATGAGTTCGCCCGCGATTTCGCGGATGCGGTCCTTCATCTTCGACTTGCGGCGCTGCCACGCTTCGCCGCCGAGGCGGTCGAGGGTGACGCCGTCGCTCTCGCTGCCGAAGCGCGACAGGACGTCGATGTTTTCGACGGGGACGAAGAGCTTGTCGCCGCCCGCATAGGTCAGCTGAACGCAATCATGCGGCGATTTGCCGACGGGGATCGAGGTCAGCCCCTCGAACCGGCCGATGCCGTGATCGCGGTGGACCATGTAATCGCCGGGCGACATCGTCGCGAGTTCGCTGAGGAACGCATCCGCCGATTTCTTGCGCTTGGCACGGCGGACAAGGCGGTCGCCGAGCAAATCCTGTTCGGTGACGATAGTCAGCGCGGGGGCGACGAAACCGCGTTCGAGCGGGACGACAGCAAGCGCGACCTTGCCCTTGGCCGCAAGTCCCTGGGCGTCCTGCCAGCTGTCGGCCATCGCGGTGTCGGTAAGGCCGTGGTCGGCAACAAGTCCTGCAAGCCGTTGCCGCGACCCAATCGAGTAGCTGGCGAGGATGAGGCCGGTTTTCTTGAGCGATTTCCGGTAGTCGGCCAGCGCCTCATAGACGTTCTCCGAACGGCTGCGTTCCGCGCCGAAATCGCGCGGGCCGTCGATGCCGAAATCCAGAACAGTGGTGGATTCGGGCTCGTGAAACGGCGTGACGAGGTGCGCGCGGCGCGCGGCCAGCAGTCCGTCCCATTCGGGGCGCGACACATAGAGCGCGTCGGCGGCGAGCGGGCGATAGCTGCCGGGTTCGGATGATGCCGCGCGGACGCGGTTGGCGTGGTAATCGGTAACCGCCTCGAACCGTGCATCCGCCGCGCCCGGTGATCCGGCGTCGCGCACGATGATGTCGTCGGGGCCGATATGGTCGAAGAAAGTGCTGAGCTTGTCCTCGAAAAACGGCAGCCAATGATCCATGCCCGCCAGCCGCCGCCCGTCGCTGACCGCCTGATAGAGCGGGTCGCCCGTCGCAGTTGCCCCGAATGTCTCGCGGTAACGGCTGCGGAACCGCTTGATTGATTCCTCGTCGATCAGCGATTCGGACGCGGGCAGGAGGGTGAACCCATCAACCGGGCCGATCGTGCGCTGGTCGGCGGGGTCGAAGCTGCGGATGCTTTCAATCTCGTCACCGAAGAAATCGAGCCGCAGCGCGTGCTCCATACCGCTGGGGAACAGGTCGACCAGGCTGCCGCGCACCGCATAATCTCCCGCATCGGCAACGGTTTCGGTGCGGACATAGCCATTGGCTTGCAGGAGCTTTGCGAGATCGTCGCGGTCGATGCGTTCGCCGGGGGCAAGCTTTGCCACCAGTTGGCGCAGGCGGAACGGCGTTAGCGTGCGTTGCGACGCGGCGTTGACGGTGGTGACCAGCAACTGCGGCCCGCTTGCCTTGTCCTGCAAGGCCGACAGCGTTGCCATCCGCTCTGCCGTGGCGCGCAAGCTGGGCGAGGCGCGGTCGTAGGGCAGGCAATCCCACGCGGGGAAGGTGAGCACGCGAACCTCGGGCGCGAACCAGTGCGCCGTGTCGGCGACGCCGCGCATTTCGGCCTCGTCAGTGGCGATGAACACGGCGCGCCCACCTTTACCCGAGGGCGTTGCGGTGCGGGCGAGGTCGGTCATCAGCCACGGCAAGAAGCCCGTCGGCACGCCCGCCAAGATCAGCGGCCCCGCCGCGCGCGTAATCCGCGAAATATCGGTCATCGGGGAATCGAGATATAATCGAGCCGCTGCATCGCGGTCAGCATTGGTCCCGCGATATGTGCCGGAGACGGGGTCGAGCCGCTCGCCCACGCCATGATGTCGACGTCCTGTTCGTCCATCAGCATTTCGTACCAGACAAGTTCCGTTTCATCCCACAGGCTCGAAAACCGGTCGAAAAATCCGCCAACCATCATGTCCGCCTCTTTGGTGCCGCGATGCCAGCTGCGGAAGCGCAGGCGTTTGATACGGGTTTCGCGGTCCACAGGTCATTTCCTTGTTCTTGGCAAAACGCCAAATGGCCGGCGGGCATTTTCATTGCCTGCCGACTTCGTGATAGGCACCCCCCTAGCCATGCGCCCCGACCTGCTCAACCCGTTGTTC
>JANNCK010000064.1:0-4528 GCA_031386545.1 Sphingomonadales bacterium | reverse complement strand
AGACATAATTATCGCTGAGCACCGGGATGCGGACAACTTCTAACATCTTGTCCCCCTAACCGACTTGGCTGAGCCTGTCGAAGCCCCTTCCCTCGCAACTTTCAAAGAAAAGAGGTCGGAGTTGGAATCACCAATGCCCCGTGTTCGGCATCGACGCCCAAGGTTCCTGTGGTGGCAGGCTACCGTCCTGCAACAGTTCGACCGAGATATTATCGGGCGAGCGCACGAACGCCATATGGCCGTCGCGGGGCGGGCGGTTGATCGTCACCCCGGCATCCATCAGCCGCTGGCAGGTCGCGTAAATGTCGTCGACGCGGTAGGCGAGGTGACCGAAATTACGGCCTTCGCCATACCCGCTTTCGTCCCAATTATGGGTGAGTTCGACCTGTGCGCTCTCATCCCCGGGCGCGGCGAGGAAGATGAGGGTGAAGCGGCCCGCCGGATTGTCGAACCGTTTCAGTTCCTTCAGCCCCAGCAGCTCAAAAAAGCGGATGGTCGCGTCCGGATCGGACACGCGGATCATGGTGTGGAGGTATTTCATGGACCCCGCCTACGACGCAGGCCCTAGTCTTGCCAAGGCATCCGCTGCTGCTTTTCCTGCAGGACTGTCGGGCGCGTTCTTAACGGCGGCTGTCCACGCAATGCGCGCCGCCGCTTCGGACCCCGACATGATCGCGATATTGCCTGCCTCCAGCGCGACCTGTGCGTCGTCGGGTGACCGCTTTTGTGCTTCTTCGATGTCGGCCGCGGCGCGCGCCAGATCGCCCGATTGCCGCGCCAGCGTTGCCGAAAGCAACCATGCGAGCGGATCGGCGGGGACGAGTTTCAACGCGGCATCAAGATCCTCTCGCGCGCCCTTTTTATCGTTGAGGGCAAAGCGCGCGCGCGACCGGTCGAGATGGATTTCACCAAGGTCTGCCCCCGTCGCCTGTCCGCGCACAAACGCCGCATCGAAATCAACCCGTGCACGCGCCGCATCATTGCCGGCAAGTGCGGCGTTCCCCGCCTGCACCCAGAAATTGGCCGAACGGCCATCGGCGCGATTGTCGGCGTCCTTTGCCGCCGCCTCGAACGCGGTTGCCGCCGGTATCCAGCGTTTCTGCGTGACATAGGCCAGCGCCTCGCAATGACGCGCGAGCAGCCCGCCACCCGTCACGCGCCACGCGCCCGCTTGGTCGAGCGCCTTCACAGGATCAGCTGTGGCAAGGTCAACGCAGGCCTCAAACCGCTGCTGGTCGGAACCCGGCGGGGGGGCAACCGCAGGTTCAGCGGCAAGAAGCAGAAGAAAGATCATGACAGGCTTTCGATGGTCGCAATCAGCAGGTCGATGTCCTGCGGGCGCGACAGGCGGTGATCGCCGTCCTTGACCAAGGTCACCTGAACGTCCGCCGAACGCAGCCGTTCGGCAAGTACCAGCGATTGTCGCCACGGCACGTCATGGTCGCATTGGCCGTGGAGCAGGCGCACCGGCATATCGAGCGCGATGTCGTTGCCGAGCAGCAGGTTACGCTGGCCCGCCTCCCAAAAACCCCGTGTCGTAATCATGGGAGGGCCGTAGACCGATGGCTCCGCGATCCGTCCGTCGGTCACCAGCATCGCCCGTTGCGCCGCATCGAAGCCCCATTCGGTAAAATCGGGTGCCGCCGCGATCCCGACCAGCGCCGCGACCCGCCCGGGCCGCGCGAGCGCCGCCAGCAGCATGATCCACCCGCCCATCGACGACCCGACCAGCACGACTGGCCCCGCGACGCTGTCGATCACCGCCAGCGCATCGTCGCGCCAGTCCTCCAGCGTAAAGTCTTCGAACGCGCCCGGACTTTCGCCACACCCGCGATAATCGAAGCGCACGAACGCGCGACCGGTGCGGGCGGCCCAGTCGTCGAGCGCCACCGCCTTCGACCCCGTCATGTCGGAGGCGTAGCCGGGGAGGAAGATGACAGTGGGACCGGTCCCGGCCCTACGCGCGCTGGCGAGGGACATCGGGTTCGAGGCTAATCCGCAATTTCGTCCCCGTGGCGTCGGCCAGTTTGCGAAGCGTCCGCGTCGAGGGCCAGCTTCGCCCGCTTTCGAGCCGCGCGATCGCGCTTTGGCTGGTGTTCATTTTTTCGGCGAGTTCGGCCTGGCTGAGGTTTGCGTTCGCGCGGGCACCGATCAAGGCGTTGGCCAGTGCAAACTCCTCTTCGAGTGCGTCATAGGCCGCCATAAACTCGGGGTCTTTGCCCCATCGCGCAAAGCTCTCTTCTACTGGAATGAACTTTCGCATCACTGCACCTCTTTTGCACGTTCCCGCGCGAGCGCAATCTCGCGCAAGGGCGTTTTTTGCGTCTTCTTCACGAACGTCCGAACGACAACCACTCTTCGCCCCGTCGCTGTCACATAAATCGACCGTGCAATTCCATCACGACCGTGCAGCCGCATCTCCCACAGCTTGCCGTCAAGATGCTTCACATAGGGTTCGCGTGTCCGCTCCAGTCCGACGGACACGATCATGCCGACGATCCGGCGAAAACTGGCCCGGGCGTCGGCGGGCAAACTTTCGACTTCTGCTTCTGCGCGAGAATCCAGATATTCAACACACCACATCACACTATCTCAAATTTGAGATGTGTCAAGTCAGATCACCCATTCGACGCTCAGCATCTCCATTGTCGCGTCGCGCTTTGCGCCGCGCTTTTCGACCATGATCTTGTGGAGGCGGCGGATGGTGTCGCTGCCTGCCGTCTCATAGGCGTTGGGGAAGATGGCGTGGACCATCGCCTTGAAACCGCCGCCGACCATCGCCGTGCCGAAGCTGCCCGCGACGCGGAAATGCTCCCAATAGCTTTCGCCGACGGTGCGCGGGTGCGACAGGAAGATGCGGTTGATCACTGAGAAGCTCTCCTTAGCTGACGCCGCCCGGCTCGCCCTCGCGCGGGGCAGGACGGGCGGTGCCGAGGGTCGATGACGGTGCATGGGCGCTGTCGATGGGGGTTGGGTCGGGCTTGTCGAGCTGCCCCTCCCATTTGGCGACGACGGCGGTCGCGACGGCATTGCCGACGACATTGGTGCCGGTGCGCCCCATGTCGAGGAACTGATCGACGGCGAGGATGAGCACCAGCCCCGCCTCGGGCAAGCCGAACTGTGCCATGGTGCCCGCAATCACGACGAGCGAGGCACGCGGGACAGCGGCCATACCCTTTGACGTTACCAGCAGCGTCAGCAACATCGTCATCTGTTGCGCGAACGTCAGTTCGATTCCGTACAGCTGCGCGATGAAGATCGACGCGAACGTCATGTACATCATCGAACCGTCGAGGTTGAACGAATAGCCGAGCGGCAGGACGAAGCTGGAGATGCGGTTCGGCACGCCGAATTTGTCGAGCGACTCGAGCGTGCGCGGATAGGCAGCCTCCGATGACGCGGTTGAAAACGCCAGCAAAATGGGGTCGCGGATATAGCGGATGAGTTCGATGATCCGCGGCCCGATAACGACAAAGCCAGCGAAGATCAGCACCAGCCACAGGACACCGAGACCCAGATAGAAGCTGCCGATGAATTTGCCGAAGGTGAGCAGGATACCGAGGCCGTTGACCGCAATCGCCTTTGCCATTGCCGCAAACACCGCGAGCGGCGACACACGCATCACGAAATTGGTGACGACGAGCATAACATCGACCAGCGCGTCGATGCCTTTCACAATCGGCGTGCCCTTTTCACCGACGGCTGACAGGGCGACGCCAAAGAAAACCGAGAAAATGACGATCTGAAGCATGGTCGTGTTCGCCATCGCTTCGAAGATCGATTTGGGGACCATTTCGGTGATCGTCGTGAACATATCGACGTGTTTGGCATCGATACCCGAGCTGCCCACCGCGCTCGACAGGTCGAGTCCTGAATTAACGCCCGGCTGCAACCAGTTGACCAGCACCATCCCGAGCGAGAGCGACACGAGCGTCGCGCCGATGAACCAGGCCATCGTCTTGGCCCCGACCCGGCCTAGCGACGCCGAATCGCCCATATGGACAATCCCGGCGACCAGCGTAGCAAAGACCAAAGGGGCGACGATCATCTTGATCAGCCGCAGGAAGATGTCGGTAATCATCTTGAACCATTTGACCGCCTCGGCAACGGCCTCGGGCGTCATCATGGCGTTCATGGCCGCCCCGACGGCGATACCGAGCACCAGCCCGATCATGATGTAGAAAGTCAGGCGGTTGGCCACACGGAATCCCCTTTTTTTCGACATTAAGCCGAAGCGAGGCTTGCCAGCAACCCGGCGGCGAAATCGGACAGCGTGTCGTCGCGCGCGCCCATGACGACAATGCGGTCACCGGGGCGGGCAAGCGCCAGCAGGCGGTCACCGCAGGCGTCGCGCATCGCGATATGTTCGGCCTGATCGCCAATGGCTTCGACCAGCGATTCGCTGCCCGTTGAGCGGTCGACAGTACCGCCGAAATAGGCGGGGTCGCAGATCACCAGCCGGTCGCCCTCGGCCAAATTGGCACGAAAGGCATAGGCGAGTTCGCGGCCCATCTGCTTGATCGGGCCA
>JANNCK010000007.1:0-3151 GCA_031386545.1 Sphingomonadales bacterium | reverse complement strand
CGACAGCACAAATCGCCGCCGGCGTCGCTGTCAAAGCGGGTTGCGCCTTGGTGACGACCGAACTGCTCAAAGCAACCGCCAGATACGCCGCGAAGTGTTTGATAACTCGGCCCCCAGTTTCACATTTGGTAACATGCGACGAGAAAGGGGTAAAGATGCAACAACCTTCTGACGTCCGGGTTCCGGGGGGCGTCCCCGGCATCCTCACCTCCGGCCAGTATTTTTGGACAAGGCCCCCAAAAAGGCCTCAAATTTTCCCGGCTGTTGGCGGACCCCCGCAACCGAAGGCGGTCAATGCGAGGGTTTAACCAACCGGTATATAAGGTTTTTCAACCTTCGCGGTCATTGGCGAATAGGGAAGTGGTGCCCAGAAGAGGACTCGAACCTCCACGCCCTTGCGAGCGCCAGCACCTGAAGCTGGTGCGTCTACCAATTCCGCCATCTGGGCACAGAGTACGATACATCAGGTAGGGGGCGGCCTGTAGGTGACCCCGCGTCGCATTGTCAACTGCGTGCGCGTGTTCAGGTTCAGCGATCTTTACCCCGGTAGTGACGGGTTTCGTAACGGCAACCCATTGATGTCGCTGCAACCTTTGCGACTTTCGACCGGGGCCATAGCCTTTATGATTGCAACCGGCACCGGACTGCCCGAAACCGTGGCCAAACGAAACGCATATGGAGAGTCGGCATGGACAGCTATCTGAAGCACTACATCGATGGCCAGTGGGTCGACAGCATCGGCGGTGCGCGGCACGAGGTTATCTCGCCCTCGACCGAGGAGCCCTGTACCGAAATAACCATCGGCACACCGGCCGACGTCGATGCCGCTGTCGTCGCGGCGCGGCAGGCCTTTGAAAAATTTTCGCAGACCAGCGTTGCCGAACGTCTCGCGCTGATCGGCCGGATCGTGGACGAGTTCAAGAAACGCTTTGCCGACCTCGGCCAGTCGATGGCGATGGAAATGGGGGCACCGGTATCGTTCGCGACCACGGCTCAGGCGATGTCCGGCATGGCGCATTTCCGGATCGCGGCAAAAGCACTTGAGGAGTTCAAATTCGAGGAGATGATCGGCACCGTCCGGGTCGTCCACGAACCCATTGGTGTGGTCGGCATGATAACGCCGTGGAACTGGCCGCTCAACCAGATTGCGCTGAAGGTCGCGCCATCGCTGGCCGCCGGCAACACGATGGTCCTGAAACCCAGCGAGGAATGCCCCGGCAATGCTGCCATCCTTGCCGAAATCATGCATGCGGCGGGCGTGCCAGCGGGTGTGTTCAACCTTGTTCAGGGCAATGGCCCGCTGACTGGTAACGCCATTTCGTCGCACCCCGATATCGATATGGTTAGCTTCACCGGCTCGACCCGCGCTGGCATTTTGATCGCCAAGGCCGCCGCCGACACGGTCAAGCGCGTCCATACCGAGCTGGGGGGCAAGGCCGCCAATGTCGTGCTGCCCGATGCCGATTTCGCGACGGTCCTGCCGCCGACGGTGCAGGGCATCGTCGCCAATTCGGGGCAAAGCTGCATCGCCCCGACCCGCATTCTGGTTCACAAGGACCGCGAGGCCGAAGCGATCGGGTTCGTCAAAGCTTATCTTGAGGCTGTGCCCGTCGGCGACCCGATGGTCGAAGGGCCGCACATTGGCCCCGTCGTCAACAAGGCGCAGTTCGAGAAGATTCAGGGATTGATCCAGTCGGCGATTGACGAGGGTGCAACCCTCCAGACCGGCGGCACCGGACGCCCTGCCGATCTGAACCGGGGCTATTACGTCCGCCCGACATTGTTCAGCGGTGTCACCCCCGACATGCGGATCGCACAGGAGGAAGTGTTCGGCCCTGTTGCGACCGTCATGACCTATGCCGACGAAGACGAAGCCGTCCGCATCGCCAACGACACGCCGTTCGGGCTGTCGATGACGATTTCGGGCGATCCGGCCAAGGCGGCGGCGCTCGCACCCAAAATGCGCGCCGGGATTGTGACGATCAACAGCTGGGGCCCCGATGCGGGTGCGCCCTTCGGTGGCTATAAACAGTCGGGCAATGGCCGCGAAAACGGCGTCTATGGCTTGCGCGAATTCATGGAAGTGAAGTCGGTGATCGGCGGGCCGGTG
Source organism: Sphingomonadales bacterium (assembly GCA_031386545.1). Classification (GTDB taxonomy): domain Bacteria; phylum Pseudomonadota; class Alphaproteobacteria; order Sphingomonadales; family Sphingomonadaceae; genus Sphingomonas_O. The sequence goes on along the minus strand of JANNCK010000007.1, from coordinate 1,041 downwards.
CCTGCGTAAGCGATGCCAAGGGGCAGCGCCGCAGGCTGTCTTGCGCGTCTCGCGGGCCAAGTGAGGTTTCACCCGAAGCATCAAAAACGGCGCGCGTGCGGTGTCTTTGGTGCTTCGGGTGAAACCTCACTCACGCTCGTTGTGATCGTCGGCGTGCCTGCGGCGCAGAACGCATTGCACCCACCGCCCCGGTCAAACCGTCCGGTTCACCCCGCCCCCGTCGAGCACTTCGCGTACTTTCCGCGCAAGATCACCCATCCCATAGGGCTTTGACAGGAACGCCACCCCCACATCGATCATGCCATTATGGACGACGGCATTGCGGGTGTAGCCCGTCGTGAACAGAATTTTCAGGTCGGGACGTATCAACGCCGCAGCATCGGCAAGTTGCCGCCCGGTCATCTCGGGCATGATAATATCGGTGAACAACATCGTGATTTCGGGCTGTTCGTCGATCGCCTTCAATGCCTCCGCCGGTGAAACGGCACTGATTGCGGTATAGCCAAGCTCGCGCAGGGCATCGACCGCATAATGGCGAACACGCACTTCGTCCTCGACGACGAGGATGACCTCTTCCGGCTTGCCCTCCGGAACAATTTTGGCGTCAGCCATGCTCGGTTCCCCGGGGTCTGCCCCCATAAAACGTGGCAGGTACAGCTTGATTGTCGTCCCCTGCCCGACCTCTGAATAGATCGCGACATGCCCCCCTGATTGCTTGACGAACCCGAACACCTGGCTGAGGCCAAGTCCCGTGCCCTTACCGACCGCCTTAGTGGTGAAGAACGGATCGAAGGCCCGGTCAATAACCTCCGGCGTCATGCCGGTTCCGGTATCGGTGACGCAAATGAGGACATATTGTCCCGCCGCAACTTCGTCGCGCGCGCGGGCGTAGGTATCGTCGATATGCGCGTTGGAAGTTTCGACGGTCAGCTTGCCACCAGCCGGCATCGCATCACGGCCATTGATCGCCAGATTCAGGATCGCATTTTCAACTTCGCCCGGATCGGCATAGCACCGCCACAGACCCGCAGAATAAACGCA
>JANNCK010000050.1:0-6383 GCA_031386545.1 Sphingomonadales bacterium | reverse complement strand
ATCGACGAATATTATGCCGGGACCGAGGGCAATGGCTTTACCGCGATCAAAGCGGCGCAGTGGCTCGAACGGCCGGGGTCGGTCGGCACCTGTATGGGCGAGGCGACACTGCACATCTGTGACGAGGACGGCAACGAGATGGCCCCGCGCGGCGAGGGCAGTGTCTATTTTCAGGGGCCGCGTCCGTTTGAATATCATAACGATCCCGACCGCACGGCGGAAACGCGCAACCGGCATGGCTGGACGACACTCGGCGATGTCGGCTGGGTCGACGAGGACGGCTACCTGTTTCTGACCGACCGCAAGAGTTTCATGATTATTTCTGGCGGGGTGAACATTTACCCGCAGGAGATCGAGAATCTGCTGGTGGGTCACCCCAAGGTCGCCGATGTCGCGGTGGTCGGTGCGCCGCATGACGATCTGGGCGAGCAGGTGGTGGCCGTCGTGCAGCCTGCCGATATGGCGGATGCGGACGACGCGCTGGCGGCGGAGTTGATCGCCTATTGCCGGGCGAGCCTGTCGGGCGTGAAGACCCCGCGCCGCATTGATTTCATAGCCGAGCTGCCGCGGCACGACACCGGGAAGCTCTACAAGCGGCTGATCAGGGACGCGTATTGGGCGAAGGAAAACATATGACCGACCGCGTTTCGATTACCGTCACCGACCAGATCGCCGACGTGCGCCTGACGCGCGCGGACAAGATGAATGCCATTGATCCGGCCATGTTCGTGGACATCGGTGCGGCCATCGACGCACTGGCGGCGCGCACCGACGTGCGCTGTGTCGTGCTGTCGGGCGAGGGCAAGGCGTTTTGCGCTGGCCTCGACATGAGCAGCATGACAGCGGGCGGTTCGGGCCTGTCGCGGGTCGAGCGCAACGATCAGGGGTCGATCCTGCCGCAGCACGTCACCTGGGGTTGGCGGCAATTGCCGATGCCGGTGATCGCGGCGGTCCACGGCGTTGCCTTCGGCGGCGGATTCCAGATCATGTCGGGTGCCGACATCCGTATTGCCGCGCCGGGGACGCGCTTTGCCATCCGCGAGAGCTATTGGGGACTGGTCCCCGATATGGCGGGCTTTCCGATCTGGCGCGGGCTGGTGCGCGACGATGTGTTGCGCGAGCTGGTTTATACCGCGCGCGAATTCGACGCGGACGAAGCGCTGCACCACGGGTTTATCACGCGCATCGCCGGTGATCCCCATGCCGCCGCGATGGAACTGGCGACGGCGATTGCGGCGCGCAGCCCCCATGCCATGCGCGGGGCGAAACGGCTGTGTAATGCCGCGCATGATATGGACACGCGGGGCTTGCTCGAACTCGAAACCGACGAGCAGATCGCGGTGATCGGCAAGCCCAATATGATGGAGGCGGTCGCCGCCAACATAGGCAAGCGCGCGGCGGTGTTTGTGGATTAACGGAACGGATTCGAGAACCGCGCATCCGTCGTCAGCGTTGTGTCAGTCAGCGTCCGCATGAATGCGACCAGCGCCGCCTTGTCCGCCACCGACAGGTTGAGCCGTTGCGGCGCACCGCCCGGCCCGCGCAAGCGGTTGTCGAGCGCGGGACCGGCTTGAACCCCGCTGTTATAATGTTCGACAACCTGATCGAGGGTCGAGAACCGCCCGTCGTGCATGAACGCAACCGAGAGCGCGACACTCTTGAGCGACGGCGATTTGAAATTGATCGTCTCGCCCGCGTCGAGGCCGTTGCTGTCTGAATTGGCGTTGAGCGCAAAGGTCGGCGGGACGTGGCACGCCGCACAGCCCGCGCCACCGCCACCCTGTCCGGTGATAAACAATTGCCGCCCGCGATCTTCCGCCGCCGTGAAACCGGGCAATGTGACGCCCAAATTGCGGTTCGGCCCGGTCGCGCTGAACACGCCCGCATAGGCGGTGTCCCAGCGGCTGGCCGACGAGATCATCGCGCGTTCGAACTGGGCGAGCGCGAATTGCATCCGGGCCTCGCTGATCGCGGAATCGCCGAAGGCAAAAGTGAACAGGTCGGCGTAATAGGTCGTGGCGCGCATCTTGGTCAGCAATGCAGCGATGCCGCCGTTCGCGGGCGTAAGGCCCATTTCGATGGCGTTCTGGATCGGCTGGCTGGCTTGGGCCTCGACCGAGGCGGATCGCTTGTCCCAGAACATCGTCCCCGGACGGAAATAGCGGACATTGCCGAGGCGGGTCGCGTGCGCGGTGGTGAAGGTGCCGCCGGCAAAGCCCGCACTGAAACGGACATTATCGTCGAACCCGTTCGCCTGCTTGTGGCAACTGGCGCAGGAAATGGTGTCGTTAAAGCTGAGTTTCTTGTCGTAAAACAGCACGCGGCCGAGCGTCGCAATCCGGTCGGTGATGGCGTTGTTGCCGGGCGTATTATCGAGCGCAACCACGGTGCCGTCATAATAAGCCGGCAGCGCGGGCGCGGCGTAGTTGAGCGGGGCGGCGAAATCGAGGTTGAGTACGGCGGTGACGGTGGCGGGGGTCGTCGGTGCGGCGGGGGCAGCAGGGGCAGCGGGTGCCGGTGTTGCCGCAGCGGTGGCTGCGGTCGTGCCCGTCGGTGCTGCCGTGTCGCCACCACAACCCGCGAGCAGCAGCGGGGCCAGACACATTATCGTCGAAAACAATGCGCCGCGCGTCGTGGTCACCATCTGCTCTGAAATCCTGCGTTTTGGCCGTCGCGCCGTACGCTAGCCAAGCCGCACTGTTCCGCAAGCGTTATGTTTTGAGTGACATCGCCTCGAACTTGGCGCGGAAGCCGTCGGGGAAGGGGATGGGGCCGGTCTTGTCGGTATAGACCAATGTGGTGTCGCAGGTTGCTACGCACACCCCCTTTTGAAAGGCACCCGACAGGATGGTCCACGACCGGCTGCCGATATGGCCGATACCGCTGGCGATGGTCGTGTCGCCGGGATAATGCGCCTCGGCCAGATAATTCAACGAGACCGCCGCGATCAGCCAGCGGATGCCGGGTTCGCGGCGCTCCAGCGCCAGCGAGCGGTTGAACATCCCGCGCCCCTCCTCGAACAACCCCGCCATCGCGACATTGTTGATATGTCCGAGCAGATCGAGATCGGCCCAGCGCGTGGCGATGTCGGTGGTGAAAGGATACGCGCTCTGATCGAGCCGCCAGCTATCGGGTCGTGCCATGCGAGTGCGGGTGGCAGATGCGGGGGGCGGGTGCAAGGGTTGGGGTGTTGCGGACCGCCGGCTCCATCTTCGACATCGCCGCCAGAGCGACTCGGGACAAGTCGCGAAAACAGCCGTTTTGCGTGCGTTAGCTTCCCTCGCTTCACCGGGTTAAGCGTGTTTTTCCCTACAGTTCAAAGAGCGATGAGCACAGCGACTCGGCGCGTAAGCTAACAGGCATAGTGGCTGTAGGAAAGCATTTTGTTCGTGTAATGTTCTTTTTTGGCGGACGCTTGGCAAAAGCCGTCACGCATCGTGTCTGGACATTAAAGGGTCAGTGTTAGTACGCCCCCCCAAGGCGTTAGCAAATAACATCGCCGTATGTAGCCCCTTGTCCAATTTCTACTAATGCGACACAAGTGCAACAAATCTGAGAAGTCGCTTTGAAGGACCAGCATGACCAACCGGAAATTCCATCGCTGGATGAGCGTCGTCGGCATCGCGTTCTTTTTGATCGTCGCTTCAACCGGTGTGTGGATGCAGGGCGAAGCGATTTTCGGCGAGGATGAAGCCGAGCGCGAGGCCATGGCGGTCTTGGTGTCGCCACAGTCGCTTGCCGCACCGCTTAATGTCGATGCGCGGTCACTGGACCGGGCACGAGCGGCAATGCTTGCTCGCTTCGGGAAACGCTCTGTTGCATCGGTGGACTGGATCATCAAAGCCCCGGTCCCGGCCTTTGTCTTTCATCTCGATGGTGCCGATCCTGTGAAGGTCACAGTCGATGCCAAAACTGCGGCGATCATCAAGGCCGAACCGGACGGAGAAGACTGGGTCGTGCGGCTGCACACGGGCGAATTGTTCGGCGACGGTGGCAAGTTTCTTGGGTTGGCGTGGGGGCTGGCCCTGATCGCAATGAGCGTGACGGGAATCATTTTGTATTTTCAGATGCTTGGAAAACGCAAAACCGGCGCGGCAGGTAACGTGCGCGGTTGGCGGCGCTTTTTCTGGTGAGCCATCGTGTCACTGTTGGCGTTCTGGCATTGGCTGCTTTTGCACAGCCGGTATTCGCGCAATCAGCTCCTGCCGTTTCGCTTAATCCAGACGCCGGAATCACTATCCAGTCGGGCGATGCGCGCCTGACCGCTTGGGGCTTTGCCGAACGGATAATCGATCCTGATGGCCCCGATAGCTGGCGGCGGGTACGACAGGGCGTGCAGTTCGATGCGCCGCGCATATCGGCGCATTTGCGACCGACGTTGGTTTACGAAGTCGATCTGACCAATACCGATTTTTTCCGGACCGGCCCGTTTCGTCGCAATTTCGAAAATCTGTTCGTTGCGCTTCAGGACGCCGACGATCCCGGCAAATTCCGGATTCTGTTCGGGCATAACACGCACATCCTGTCGCGGGACGATAATCTATCGTCAGGCAATTTGCCGACGATCAACCGCTCGCTGATTCTGGAGGAGCACGGATCGGTCAACTCGTTTGGCGCACAGCTCGGGTTTCAGATGCAAGCGGCCCTGTCCTCCAAGGCTAGCATCCAGTTCTCGATTGGCGACAACCGGGGATCGCTCAACGCCCAGGATGTGCAAAGCGATATCGGTCGGTCGGTCGCTGCCAAACTCCTGCTTACGCCGATCTACGACGCCAAACAGGGTCGTAAACTGACGATCGGCTTTGCGAGCGATTTCACGGGCAACATCACCAATCGCAGCTTCGCACTGGGCACTGCCGTTGTCCAAGCGCCGCTTGGCAGCGTTGCGGCGACAGGTGACAAGCTGACGTTCGAAGCAGACGCTTCCTACACTTTTAACCTCGCCGGACTTGCTACCACGCTCGAAGGGGAACTGATCCGGTCACGTTTTTCGGGCAGCCGCAGCGATGTGTTCGGTGGCTATGCGATGGCGCAAATCGCGCTGTTCGACACACCGAAGGCAGGCGATCTCGACCTGTTTCTGCGCTATGACTTTGTCAGTCTGGGACAAGATTCGATTACCGGGCGAGCACGACAACAGGCGATCCGTACCGGGTTCAACTATAACCTGCCGTTCAGCCGCAAACTTGCGAGCGTCCATTTCGAATATGCGCGCAACACCGTTTCCGGCCCTGCGGCAATCATTACCCAGTCGCGCCCCGGCGACGAATTCAGAATCGGTCTGCGCGTGAGCCTGCAACGCTACGCGCGTCATTGACCCCCGCCGATTCCGCCGCTAAGCGCGCCCCTTCGTAGACGGCCTTGGCCATCCTCGATAAAGCATACGCTTGAACATTACCGATGCGTGTGGGGACCGGAAACGGGGGCTTTCGCCTTCCTTTCGCGGTCCTTTGCGTCATTTGCGCTTCGCCTTCGGGTCTGTGTGCATCGGTAGAGTAACCGCCGGAATTTGCCGGTAACAAAAAGGTGAAGGGCTTCATGCCGACGATCAACCAGCTGGTCCGCAAGGGCCGCGAACCGCAGAAGGCCAAATCGAAGGTCCCTGCGATGGAAGCGAACCCGCAGAAGCGGGGCGTTTGCACGCGCGTTTACACCACGACCCCGAAAAAGCCGAACTCGGCGCTGCGTAAGGTGGCCAAAATCCGCCTGACCAACCAGCGCGAAGTCATCAGCTATATCCCGGGCGAAGGGCATAACCTGCAGGAGCATAGTGTCGTGCTGATCCGCGGAGGCCGCGTCCGCGATCTTCCCGGCGTGCGCTATCATGTGCTGCGCGGCGTGCTCGACACACAGGGTGTGAAGGACCGCAAGCAGTCGCGTTCGAAATACGGCGCCAAGCGTCCGAAGTAAGCCCACCAGTTTTTGGCCAAAGTAAGCCCCGGACGCTGTTCCGGACCCGGCTGAAGAACGAAGGAATTTGAAATGGCTCGTCGTCGTCGCCCAGAAAAGCGCATCATCCTGCCCGATCCCCGGTTCGGGGACATCACCCTGTCGAAGTTCATGAACAACCTCATGCTCGACGGTAAAAAGGCGGTTGCCGAAGGCATCGTCTATACCGCGATGGCCACCATCGAAACCCGCGCCAAGCGCGAGCCGATCGGTGTGTTCCATGACGCACTCAACAATGTGAAGCCGGGCATCGAAGTCCGTTCACGGCGTGTCGGTGGTGCCACCTATCAGGTGCCGGTCGAAGTGCGTGCCGAGCGTTCGCAGGCGCTGGCCATTCGCTGGCTGATTTCGGCAGCGCGCAACCGCAGCGAGACGACAATGGCCGCGCGCCTGTCGGGCGAGCTGATGGATGCCGCCAACAACCGTGGCAACGC
>JANNCK010000028.1:0-5843 GCA_031386545.1 Sphingomonadales bacterium | reverse complement strand
AGGTCGAGTTCGTCGTAGAACACGGTCACGTCGGCTGTCGTCAGCTTGTAAAACCTCATCGCTTCGCCGACGCTGCGACCGCTGTCGTTCATGAAGGTCGCGGGTTTGAGCAGCAGGATTTTGGTGGCGCCGATGCGGCCTTCAGTCAGGCTGCCCTGAAACTTCGCCTTCCACGGCGTAAAGCGCCATTCCTGCGCGATGGCGTCTGCGGCCATAAAGCCGACGTTGTGCCGGTGCAGCGCATATTCCACGCCCGGATTGCCGAGGCCGACCCAGAGTTGCATCGACATCGTCCTTCCAACATCACCGTCACGCTGAACTTGTTTCAGCATCCACCCCTTAACCAGAGCCGCAGTCCGTGCAGCGGAGTGGACCCTGAAACAAGTTCAGGGTGACGGCGTTTATGTTGCGACTACTCCGCTTCGGCTTCACCCTCGGTGACTGCGGTATCACCTTCGCTCGACTTGAGCGCCGATGGGGCGACCAGCGTGGCGATGGTATAGTCGCGATCAGTGATGGCCGAGACCACGCCCTTGGGCAGGGTCACCGACGAAATGTGGATCGAATCGCCGACATCGGTACCGGTCAGATCGACCTTGATCTCGTCGGGGATTTCCGCCGCATCGCATACCAGTTCGAGTTCGTGGCGCACCACGTTAAGCACTGCGCCGCGCTTGATACCGGGCGAGGCCAACTCGTTGATGAAGTGCACCGGCACGTTGACCGTGACCTTCGTGTGCTCGCCGATGCGCAGGAAATCGACATGCAGCGGGCGGTCGCTGACCGGGTGAAACGCAACATCCTTTGGCAGGGTGCGGAGTTCCTTGCCGCCAACCGTCAGCATGACGACCGAATTCATGAAATGTCCGGTGTGCAGCGCCTTCATCAGCGCCTTTTCCTCGACATGGACGCCCATCGGGGCTTCGCCTGCGCCATAGACGACAGCAGGAATACGGGCCTCGCGTCGCAATGCCCGGCTGGCTCCCTTACCCGCCGTCTCGCGCGCTTCGGCCGACAAGGTCAGCAGATCGCTCATAGATATTCTCCAAGTGTTGCACCCGCCGCGCCTCCAGGGATGTCAAAGCGACGGGGAGCCGCGCGCATAGCGGGGGTTTGCGATTTTCGCAACTACCCGGCGGTTACTGGACCCGCACCACCTTGAACCCGCGCCGGGCGACCAGCTCCTCGACCGATCCCTTGCCCGCGAGGTGCCCGGCCCCGACCGCGACAAACACCGTGCCTGGCTTCTTCATCCGCTCCGAAACCCATCCCGCCCAGTTGTTGTTGCGGCGGTAGAGCAGCACTTCGGCCAGTTCGGGCGACAGCTTCATCTCGTCGTCGAAACTCAGCGCGATCCGGCGGACATCGCCCGCTTTCCACGCGCCGATCATCGCGGTGAATTCCTTGTCGGCATTGGCACTCTCGTCGGCAATGCTGGTCAGGAATTTGCGCTGTGCAACCTCGGGCAGGGTGTCGAAATAGCCGAGCTGTTGTTCGGCAGTTTCCAGACCGCCAATGGGTTTGCGCATCTTTTCAAACACCCGTGTCAGCTGCGTTTCGGCGCCGTCCTCGTAACTCAGATTGAGCTTTGCGTTCATCGCCGACGCAAGCCCCAGCGACGCCGCCCAGGTTTCCAGCCCGTCGAGATAGGTCAGCGACAGCCCGGATTCATCGATGACCTTTTTGAGGGCCGCGCGCTTGGCAGGGGCAACGCGGTCGAGGATCGGTGGCAGGCCGGGTGTCTTCGCCAGCTTCATCATCACCGCGCCCAGCGTCGCCGGATCCTTATCGAGCGCGACTTCGAGGACCAGCCCCTGCGACGCCGCCATCGCCTTTGCCATCACCGGCGTCGTCCATTTCAACCCCTTCGGCAGCAAGTGAATCGTGCCAAACAGATAGATTGTGGTGTCAGCGTCGGCGACTTTCCACAGCGCGGGGCGGGCGGCCCCTTTGGCAACAACAGGTGCCTTCGCCTCGGTACCGCCACAGGCAGCAAGCGAAATAATGGCAAGCAAGGCAAACAGCGGGCGGGTCATGCCAATGCCATAGCTGTTCGCCTCACCGATACCAATTCTACGACGGAATGCGCTTCGCCTTCAGTTTGCGCGCTTTCAGATAGTCCTGAACGCTGCCCTTGCCCGCCAGATGTCCTGCACCGACAGCAAGGAACACCGTGCCCGGCGAATCGAGCCGGTCGTCGATCCATTTCGCCCAGCGTTCGTTGCGCTTGGTCAGCAGGACATCGACCAGTTCCGGTGAGTCACGCATCGCATCGTTCAGCATCCGCGCCAGCGCGTCGGGATCGCCCTTGGCCCAGTTTGCCACCATCGTATCGAAAAACGTCTTCATCTCGGGCATTTGCTCGATAGTGCCCTTTAGCAGAGCCAGTTGGGCGGCCTCGGGCAATGACGCGAAAAAGCCGAGCTGTTCCTCCAGCGTCTCCAGCGCGCCAAGCTTTTTGGCATCGCGCTTGGCCGCGTCAGTGATCTGGCGCTCGACCCCGCTTTCGGGGTTGTAACCAACCTTGCCGATTGCGGTCAGAGACAGGATCGTACTGGCAAACCACGGCGTGAATTTTTCGAACGCGGCGACCGGCAGGCCTAGATCCTTGGCAACGGCTTCGTATTTTGCCCGCAATTCAGGCGACAGCTTTTGTGTCAGCGGCGGGCCGTCGGGGTCTATCGCATATTTGCCGATTGCGGCCTGTGCCACAGCAGCTTCGGGCTGGATCAGTTCAAGAACGACTTCAGACGACGCATCATACGCCTTTTTCACTCCGCCATCGAGCCATATCGTGCCCGGTTTCAGGAAATGGACGGTGCCGAGCAGGTAGATCGTTGTGTCCTTGTCCTTCACCACCCACAGCGCGGGGTCGGCCATGAGTTTTGGGGAGGCGGCAGGGGCAGGGGCTGCGGTCTGTGCGATAGCGCTTCCCCCGAGCAGGGTCGTGGCCGCAAGCGCAGCAAGAAATTTCTTCATGGTCACTTTTCCTGCGTTAAGATGGAGTTAGTTGTACTTCCGGTAGAGCCACACGGCAGTGTAGAGCAGGATGAAACCCATATAGATTGCGATCTGGTCGGGTGCGCCGAGGAGGCCACCCCGCCACAGCAGCCACCACACCGGCAAGACGATCATATAGGCGAAGGTGGCGACCTCTGCGGCGATAAAGGCACTGGTCCGTTCATGCTCGTCGATTGATCGTTTCCATTGCCAGCTGAGCCAAGGCAATATCGTCACGAACGGGACTGCAAGCGCGATTGCGACCCAAGTCGGGATCGGCCCGGACCACGGCGATACGCTCGGCCCGCCCGACACGATGTTGCTCGCCACGACCGTCAGGCCGATGACACCACCAAGCGCACCACTGAGCCAGAGAATTGCCCGCGCTCGCTTTTCGCGTGGTGCGACGCGATCGCGCGCCAGCAACAGTGCCGCGCGCACTGTCACGGCAACGAGAAGCGCTGCGATAAGCCCTAAAACCGCGAGGACGATGATCGCAATCGGGCGCAGCGGTCCGCCGCCGCCATCGGCATGGCCAGCCAAAAAGCCGGCGATGGCTGCCACGCATGAAACAACCCCGATTGCACCGCCGCCAATTTGCAGCGGAAGTGGTATTCGCGCGCGCTGTTCAGTCCCCATCTGCCGACCCTCCGCCTGCGTCATCGAATACTTCCTCGATCTTCATGTCGAACAATCGTGCGATGCGGAACGCGAGCGGCAGCGAGGGATCGTGTTTCCCTGTCTCGATCGCATTCACGGCTTGGCGCGACACGTCGAGCCGGAACGCGAGTTCCGCCTGACTCCAGTCGCGTTCGGCCCGCATAACCTTTAACCGGTTCTTCATGTCATTCCTGTCTGACAATATGTCAGGTTATGCTGACTATATGTCGTGGGTGAATGACTTGTCAAGTGAACCTGACACCTTGACCTTCGCGATGGCTTTGACCAAGGGCGGGAGGTAATTGTTGCACCTGCGAAGGACGCTTTCCGCCCGTGGCCCAGCCGCTAAGTTTCCAGCGCCTTATCCTGACGCTCCATGATTATTGGAGCGCGCGCGGCTGTGTGATCTTGCAGCCGTACGACATGGAAATGGGCGCGGGCACCTTCCACCCCGCGACCACGCTGCGCGCGCTCGGCCCCGATCCGTGGAACGCCGCTTTCGTCCAGCCGTGCCGCCGCCCCACCGACGGGCGCTACGGCGAAAACCCCAACCGGCTCGGCCATTACTACCAGTATCAGGTGATCCTGAAGCCCTCGCCGCCTGACATGCAGGATGCCTATCTGGGTAGCCTCGATGCTATCGGCATCGACCCGCGCCTGCACGACATCCGCTTTGTCGAGGACGACTGGGAATCGCCGACGCTCGGCGCGTGGGGCCTTGGCTGGGAAGTCTGGTGCGACGGGATGGAAGTCACGCAATACACCTATTTTCAGCAGATGGGTGGCTATGACTGCAAGCCTGTCGCGGGCGAACTCACCTACGGCCTCGAACGGCTCGCCATGTATGTGCAGGGCGTGGACAGCGTGTACGACCTCTCGTTCAACGACCACGGCGTGACGTACGGCGACGTGTTTCTCGAAAACGAGAAACAAATGTCGAAATGGAATTTCGAGGTCGCCAACACTGAATCACTGTTCGACGGTTTCCGCAAAGCCGCCGCCGAGTGCGAAAACAGCCTCGCCGCCGACCTGCCGATCCCCGCCTATGAGCAAGCGATCAAGGCGAGCCACATCTTCAACACCCTGCAAGCGCGCGGGGTGATTTCGGTCGCCGAGCGCCAAGCGTACATCGGCCGCGTCCGCGATCTGGCGAAGGGTGCCTGCGCGGGATGGATGGCGAAGAACGGGTGGATGGCGTGAGCGCAACCCGCCGCGCAGCGGCCTCCAACCTTCTGCTCTCCGCGTCCTCCGCGCTCTCCGCGCGAAACCATGACGATTTTTCACGCGGAGTGCGCGGAGGAGGCGGAGAGTGCAGCGCCGTCTGTGAGTTTGCTTATGACTGATTTTCTGTTGGAACTCCGCTCCGAGGAAATTCCGGCACGGATGCAGGTCAAGGCCAAGGAGGATCTCGCGCGCCTGTTCGCCGAGGAGATCGCCAAGGCCGGGCTGACCGCAACCGCCATCGAAACCTTCGCCACCCCCCGCCGCCTCGCCCTCATCGCGCGCGGACTGCCCGACCAGACCGCAGCGGTAAGTGAAGAACGCAAAGGCCCGCGCAGCAATGCGCCCGAACAGGCACTTGCCGGGTTCCTCCGCTCGACCGGCCTGACCCGCGAGCAGCTCGTCGAACGCGACGGCGTCTTCTTCGCGGTCATCGACAAACCCGGACGAGCGACAGCCGACGTTCTGGCCGAAGCCATTCCCGCCGTCGTCCGTGCCTTCCCGTGGCCCAAATCGATGCGCTGGGGCGACGCCTCGCTCTCCACCGAAAGCCTGCGCTGGGTCCGTCCATTGCAGGGCATCGTTGCGCTGTTCGGTGAAACGCTGGTCCCGTGCGAAGTCGACGGCATCGCGAGCGACGCCGCGACAATGGGCCACCGTTTCCACCACAGCGGACCGATCATTATCCGCAACGCAGACAGCTATGTGGAACAGCTGCGCGATGCCCATGTTATCGTCCATTTGTCCGAGCGCACCACGCTCATCCGCGACGGCGCGCGGGCCGCTGCGACGGCGGCGGGGCTGGTGCTGGTCGAGGACGAGGGGCTGGTCGTCGAGAACGCGGGGCTCACCGAATGGCCGGTGCCGCTGCTCGGGCGGTTCGAGCCTGCGTTCCTCGATGTCCCGCGTGAAGTCATCCAGCTGACGATGCGGACCAACCAGAAATATTTCGCCTGCGTGGA
>JANNCK010000432.1:0-8562 GCA_031386545.1 Sphingomonadales bacterium | reverse complement strand
TGTTCATGATGTGCCGGTCGATCCAAAGCCGCCCGCGCTGCGTGAAGTCTTGCTCAGCGTGGTGATTTCGGTGATGGTGACGCGGGTGACCGGCGCGATGACCAGTTGGGCGATGCGCATGGCGCGGGTGATGGAGAAGGGTTCCGTGCCAAGGTTGGCGAGGATCACCTTCACCTCGCCGCGATAGTCGCTGTCGATCGTGCCGGGCGTGTTAAGGCAGGTAATGCCATGCTTGAGCGCGAGGCCGGAGCGCGGCCGGACCTGCACTTCGTAGCCGGGCGGGATCGCCATCGCGAAGCCCGTCGCCACCGCATGGCGCGCACCGGGGGCGAGGGTCAGGGCTTCGGCGGCGACCACATCCATGCCCGCCGCGCCGGGGGTGGCGTAAGCGGGGAGGGGGAGGCCGGTGCCGGGGGGGAGGCGGAGGAGGGGGATGGTGATTGGGGGCATGGGAAACCCTAACGTGGACCACGGGCTGCGTCACCTCGCGCTGCGTGTCGGGACAAGACTACAACGATACCACGAGGAGCGCGATGCCGGCTGCTAAGGAAAACGGCGCAATCATCCGCACGGCGGGCAGTGACACGCGGTCCGCCCACCAAATCGCGTATGCGGCGTGCCATCGCAGCGGGATAACCAGCAGCATTGCAGACGACAGGATAATGAACCAGCCAACGAACGCAAAGCAGGGCGGCGAGGCAGCGAAAGGCGCGCGGATCACCAACGCGATACCTGCGGCCATGCGAAGCCCTTGCTCGGTGATATTTATCCGGTGACTGGCAGCGGTCCGTCGCAACATGGCTAGCGCGCGCTCGGGATGGAAGGTCATTAAATGGGCTGCGACGGCCAACCATGTTGCCGCTGCAGCTATAGTGACAAGCGCAGTGGCCTGTACAACGATGTTCATCGTCAAGTTCGGTTGCTCCCGGGGTAATGTGCCAAGACGCGACTCGCCAACCTATCCGCCACCTCGTCCTTTGCCATCCGTGCCCAGCTTTCGACGCTGTCTGCCGTCACGATATGCACGGTGTTTGCCGCGCCCCCCATCACATCGCCCGAGACGTCGTTGGCGACGATCCAGTCGCAACCCTTTCGCACCAGTTTCGCTTGCGCGTTCGCCACCACATTTTCGGTTTCGGCGGCGAAGCCGATCAGCAGGCGGGGGCGCTGGGGGCTGCGCGCCAGCGTCGCCAGAATGTCGGGGTTTTCGACGAGGTGCAGCACCGGCGGCGCGCCGCTGCCGTCTTTCTTGATCTTTTGCTCACGCGTCTCGACCCGCCAGTCGGCCACCGCGGCGACGAGGATCGCGGCGTTGGCGGGGAGCGCAGCATCGACTGCGGCGGCCATATCGCGCGCGGTCTGCACATCGATGCGGGTGACTTTCGCCGGTGTGTCGAGCGTCACCGGCCCCGCGATCAGCGTGACCTGCGCGCCCTTTGCCGCGAGCGCAGAGGCGATGGCGAAACCCTGTTTTCCCGAGGACCGGTTGGCGAGGTAGCGCACCGGGTCGATCGGCTCGTGCGTCGGGCCGGCGGTGACGATGATGTGCGGGCTCACCCCGCGAGCCGCGCCAGCGCCGCCGCGAAGATCGCATCGACATGCGGCAACCGCCCCAGGCCGTATTCACCGCAGGCCATCGTCCCTTCATCGGGCTCCATCACCGTCACGCCATCGTCGCGCAATTGCGCCACATTGCGGCGCGTCGCGGCATGGCCCCACATCCGCACGTTCATCGCAGGCGCGACGAGCACCGGCTTGTCGGTTGCTAGCAGCAGGGTCGTCGCCAGATCGGACGCGAAGCCATGCGCCATCTTGGCCATCAAATCCGCGGTTGCGGGCGCGACCACGACGAGGTCGGCCTCACGGCTGAGCGCAATATGGCCGATCTTTGACTCGCGTTCCAAATCCCACAATGTCTCGCACACCGGCTGCTCGCTGAGCGCGGCCAGCGTCATCGGCGTCACGAACTTCGCACCGGCCTCGGTCAGCACGCAGCGCACCGGCATGTCGGTGCGCCGGAACAGGCGGATGAGCTCGCAGGTCTTGTAGGCCGCGATGCCGCCGCCGATGATCAGGAGGATGCGGGGGGCGGTCACGCGGATTCCAGTCCTTCTCTGAGCGTTCGACATGCGCGCTCGAATTCCATCAGGTCACGTTCGATGATATTCCACACATAGGCAGAATTGATCGACGGATAGTCGTGCGCCACGATGTTCCTGAATGCAGCAATTGCCCGCCAAGGAACGCCCTCGTGCTGACGCTTTAAACTTTCCGACAGTCGGTGTGCAGTTTCGCCGACAGTCCCCAACCGATAAGCCGCCAAATCCCGCACACTTCGCGATTTTAGAAATTCGTCGCGGGAATAGCCCTCAATCTCGGACTGGATCAAATCGACCAACTCAAGGATATAGTCCAAGCGGTCGATATCTCTGGAAAAAGGCATCGCTTAGAATACCTTCACGATGTCGGGTTCTACATTACCCCTCATGCGCGGTCGCAACGACTCTCGATCAACGAAATCCACCGGGACTGCTAGCCGGTCGGTCAAATCGACCTGTATCTGACATTGGTCCAGCAGGCTGAAATAATGTGTAGGTTGGACCTCGAACAGCAGGTCGATGTCGGATGTCGCCTTGGCCTCTCCCCGTGCCACCGATCCGAACAGATACAGCGCCTCGATCCCGCGTGCGCGCAGTTCGGCCTCCATCGGGCGGAGTTTGGCGAGGGCTTCGTCGCGGGTCATAGCGCTATTGTAAGAGCATCACCGCCGCCGCGCCAGCCGCGCCGGCAACCAGCGCCACCGCGACATAGCCCAACCAGCCGAACGACAGCCGTACCGGCTCGATCACCGCCAGCGGCGGCGCGGGGGGGGCACCGCCTGCGGCAGGGTAGCGTGCCTCGATGCGCCGTACGAGATCGGGCAGGCGCGCCAGCGTGCGGACGTCCTCGACGATGCGGTCGGCCAACAACGCCTCCGGCCCTAGTTCGCCACGCAGCCAGTCGCGCACGACCGGCTCGGCGATTTCCCACATGTTGACGTCGGGATCGAGGCCGGTCGCGACCCCTTCGACCATCACCATCGTTTTTTGCAGCAACAACAGGTGCGGTTGCGTCACCATGTCGAAATCGCGGGTGATCGCGAACAGGCTGTCGAGCATGTTGCCGACCGACATGTCCTTGACCGGCTGGCCGCGCATCGGTTCGCCGACACTACGCAGTGCAGTGGCAAATTCGGCGATATTGTGGTGTGCGGGCACATATTGTGCCTCGAAATGGATTTCGGCGACGCGGCGGTAATTGCCGGTGATGAGCCCGAACAGGATTTCGGCCAGCCAGCGCCGCGCGCGGGTGTCGAGCCGGCCCATGATCCCGAAATCAATGGCGATCAGGTCGCCATCAGGCGCGACCATCAGGTTCCCCTGATGCATGTCGGCGTGGAAGAACCCCTCGGCGATGGCTTGTCGCAGGAAGCCGCGCACCAGCGTGCGGGCCAGCGCCTTGCGGTCGTGCCCGACGGCGTCGATGGCGGCGATGTCCGACAGCTTGATCCCGTCGATCCATTCGAGCGTCAGCACGGTGCGTGAGGTACGCTTCCAGTCGATTGTCGGAATGCGAAAACCGGGCTCGGCGGTCAGCCCCTCGGCAAGTTCGGATGCGGACGCGGCTTCGCGTCGCAGATCGAGTTCGCGCAGCGTCCATTGCCGAAAGGTTGCTATCGTCGCGCGCGGGCGCAGGCGGGCAAATTCACCGCCGATGATTTCGAGCTGCGCGGCGGCCCATTCATAGGTTTCAAGCGCCATCGCGAATTCGTCTTCGACACCGGGTCGCACGACTTTGATCGCGACCGTCACACCGTCGGTGGTGACCGCGCGGTGGACCTGCGCGATGGACGCGGCCCCGACCGGGATTTCCTCGATACTGGCGAAGACTTCCTCGACCGGGCGCGCCAGCCCACGCTCGATGGCGGCCTTGATGACGGCGAAGGGCAGGGCAGGCAGGCGGTCCTGCAAGCGGAGCAGGTCGTGTGCGGCGTCGTCACCGACCAGATCGGGCCGCGTGGCGAGCGCCTGACCCAGCTTGATCGCGGCAGGGCCGCACGCCTGGAACGCTTCGGCATAGGCGGGCACTTTCGGCACGCGTGCGCCAAAGCGGGCGAGGCGGATCAGACGCTTGACCGGGGGCGGTGTCATCGCGTCGCGCTCGATCCCTGCCAGCGCACCATGCCGCGCCAGCGTCCGCAGCCATTTCATCAGCCGCCATAAATGCGTCGCGGGTCGGGTCAAATCTTCCAGCCGCTATGGATGGCGACGAGTCCGCCCAGCATCGGCTCGACATTGGTCTGCACGAATCCCGCATCGCCGATCATCGCCTCGAACTTCGGCATGTCGGGGAAACGGCGGATCGATTCGATGAGATAGCGGTAGCTGTCCTCGTCGCCCGCGATCATGCCGCCGATTTTCGGGACGAGCTTGTGTGAATAGGCGTCGTAAACCTCGCCAAAGCCCGGCCACAGCGTGGTCGAGAACTCCAGGCAAAAGAACCGCCCGCCGCGCTTGAGCACGCGGTGCGCCTCACGCAAGGCCTTGGGGATGTCGGTCACGTTTCGGATGCCGAAAGCGATGGTGTAGGCGTCGAAGCTTTTATCGTCGAACTGTAGAGTCTCGGCATTGGCTTCGGTCCACACCAGCCCGTCGATGCCGCGGTCGGCGGCACGGTCGATGCCGACGCCCAGCATGTCGCGGTTGATGTCGGCTACGGTAATATGCGCGTCACCATCTGCAGCTTTGTCCATGCGGAACGCGATGTCGCCGGTACCCCCCGCCATATCGAGGATGAACTCGCCCGCGCGAGGTTTGACGCGGCGGACAAAGCGGTCCTTCCACAGCCGGTGCATCCCGCCCGACATCGCGTCGTTCATGCGGTCGTAGTTGCGCGCGACGCTGGTGAAGACCTGGCCGACGCGGGCGGTTTTTTCGGTCGGGGCGATGTCTTCATAGCCAAAGGAAACGGTTTCGTTCATCCCTGTGCCTCTAGCCAAGGCTTGCGGGGGGAGCAAACGCCGCATAGCGCAATTTTCGATGCCCGAACTTCCCGAAGTCGAAACTACCGTTCGCGGACTGCGCCCGTTTCTGGAAGGGCAAGTGCTGACCTCGGTCGAGGCGCGTCGCCCCGATCTGCGCCGTGCCTTTCCGGTCGATCTGCGCCAGCGATTGACCGGCGCGCGGGTGACGACGCTGGGGCGGCGGGCAAAGTACGGGATTGTCGAGACCGACCGGGGTGATGCGATGGTGTTTCATCTCGGCATGTCGGGGCGGTGGCGGGTCGATCCGGAGGAACTGGGCGCGCACGACCATCTCGTGCTCGAAACCGGTTCGGGGCACCGATTGGCGCTGAATGATGCGCGCCGGTTCGGGTCGGTCGATCTGGTCTCTGCGGATGCGCTGGACAGCTGGCCACCCTTTGCCGCGCTCGGCCCCGAGCCCTTGGGGCCGGATTTGAGCAGCGCGTATCTGGCGCGGGTGCTGAACGGGCGGGCGGCGCCGATCAAGGCAATGCTCCTCGACCAGCGAATCGTCGCGGGGCTCGGTAACATCTATGTCTGCGAGGCGCTCAACATGACGGGCATCCCGCCGCGCCGTCCCGCCGGACAGGTCGCACGAAGCCGGCTCGATGCCTTGGTCGAGGCGATCCGGCGTGTGTTGCTGGCGGCCATCGAAGCAGGCGGTTCGACCCTGCGCGATTACGCCCGCCCCGACGGCCAGCTTGGCTATTTTGCCAGGCAATGGCGGGTTTACGGACGCGAGGGCGAGGCGTGTCCGTGTGGCAAGGGGATTGTGATCCGGCAGGTCGATAGCGGGCGTTCCACTTTCTCGTGTCCGGCGTGCCAGCGTTAGGGGTCTAGACCCTCACTTGACCATCTCTGCCCTCGTCGCTAAGGGCCGCGCCTTCATTCCAGACAGAGTTTCGAGGACTTCATGGCGAATACGCCCCAGGCAAAAAAGCGAATCCGGCGCAATGATCGACGCGCCGAAGTTAATGGCGCACGCGTCGGTCGCATCCGCACCTTCGTAAAGAAGGTCGAGCTGGCATTGGTCGCCGGTGACAAGACTGCCGCATCTGAGGCACTCCACGCTGCACAGCCCGAGATCGCGCGCGGCGTGGCCAAGGGTGTGATGCACAAGAACACCGCCTCGCGGAAGTTTGCGCGCCTGACCAAGCGGGTTTCCGCGCTCGCCTGATCGCGCGCGTCCCTGATTGGGACGTGTGGTAAACAAAGGCCCGCCGGTCACCTGACCGGCGGGCCTTTGTTCGTTGCAGATCGGTGACAGAAAAAAGTCTAGCGATTCCGGCGATTCGGACAGTGTTGTTGCTAATTCTCTAGAAAAAATTCAATAAAAACAGACGTGTAGTTCAAATTCCGCGCAATACCGCGACTCCTTCACGTCAACCGCTTTATTTCACTTTATTTAAGTTCGGATGGCTTGCGCGGCGGCCCAGCGGCGCTCAAAAACCAGTGCAGGGACGATGCGACTCACCTGTCGCGACCATCAATAAGCGCCAGAGTTCGCGGAATTCTTCTGTTTTCCGTGTCTGACAGTTGTTGTGACGGTCGCACTGAGTCGCCTGTCTTAATGAAAAGCGGTTTTTGGAGAGGCTGGGTAAGTTGGCGTCGGGGGAGGATCTTGATACGCAGGTCGAAGACCGCGCTGCGACAGCGTGGCCGACAATCCGCGACAGCCTGCGCCGCGACATCGGGGCGCGCAGCTTCGATCAGTGGCTGGGTCGCACGCGCTATGATGGGTTCTGCCGGATCGACCGGACCGTAACGCTCGCGCTCCCCTCTGCTTTCATGGCCAATTGGGTCCAGAAAAACTTTGCCGACCGGTTGAACCTGGCTTGGCGGACGGCGCTACCCGATGTGGCGGGCGTTCGGATCCTTGCCGATGACGGCGACGTTGTGCAAAATTTTGCGGCGCTGACCGCGCCCGAAGCGCCGGTCGCGCACGTCGAACCGGCATTCCGCTTTGACCCGCGGCTAACCTTTGACAATTTCCTTGTGGGCGATGCCAACCGCATTGCCCATAATGCGGCGCGCGCGATTGCCGAGGGCGGGCCGATGCGGTTCAACCCGCTGTTCATCTATGGGCCGACGGGGCAGGGCAAGACGCACCTGCTTCACGCCATCGGCCACGGTTACATGGCCCGCAAACCCCATGCGCGCGCGCTGTGCATGTCGGCCGAACGGTTCATGATCGATTTCGTCCATGCGATGCGGACCAAGGATACGCTTGCGTTCAAGGCGCGGCTGCGCTCGGTCGATTTGCTGATGATCGATGATTTCCAGTTCATCGCGGGCAAGGAAACGACGCAGGAGGAATTTCTCTATACTGTCGATGAACTGATGCGCGGCGGGCGTCGCCTCATCATCAGCGCCGACCGCTCGCCGCATGAGCTTGACGGCATCGAGGGGCGCATCCTGTCGCGCCTGACGCAGGGCCTTGTCGTCGACATCAAGCCGGCTGACTATCCGTTGCGCCGCGCCATCGTCGAGGCAAAGGCGAATGCCATGCCGCAGGTGATCCCGCCGTTGGTGCGCGACCTGCTCGCCAGCCGGATCGCCTCGAATATTCGCGAACTCGAAGGCGGGCTGAATCGCCTAGTCGCCTATGCCTCGCTCAATGACCGGACGATCGACGAAGCCTTCGCCGAGGAAACGCTCGCCGACATGTTCCGCGCGGGCCGCCGGCGCGTAACCATCGACGAAATCCAGCGCCGCGTGTCGGATCATTTCAAAATCCGCCAGGCCGAGATGGTCTCCGCGCGCCGTGCCCGCGTCGTGGCGCGGCCCCGCCAGATTGCGATGTATTTGTCGAAGCAACTGACCCCGCGCTCGCTGCCTGAAATCGGACGTCGTTTTGGCGGGCGCGACCACACGACCGTGATCCACGCGGTCAAGCAGATCGAGAAACTACGCGCCGCCGATACCGAAATCGATGCCGATGTGCGGCTGCTGCTCCGCAGTCTCGAAGGTTAGCGCGCCGAAGGCGTTTTAAGATGCTGTTTCACGCGGAGGCGCGGAGAGCAGCTGCCAACCTCCGCTTCTCCGCGCCTCCGCGTGAAACCTTTACAAGGCCTGCGGCGCTAGCGGCGCTGACGCTCGGGCGGCGCGACCGTAATCCGCACCGTCTGACCCGAGTTCCCCGGGAACCCGGTGAACATCGCCTCGATCAAATTCGGCACCAATGTCGTCAGGTCGTTGTCCGACGACATCGCCTTGGCGGTCCCCTCGAACACGCGCTCGCGGCTGCCCCGACGCTCGATCTTCATGGTCAGTTCGGACTGGTAGACGGTGTAGCTCTCGACCTCGTCATAGCGCGAGCCATAGAGGAAGGGATCGTCATAGCCGTAAATCCACGCGCGGCGACCAAAACCCCAATAGGGACGATACGGTCCCCAGCCGTTGGAATAGCCGAAGCGCGGGCCATAGCCGCCCCCGAACCCTGCCCCGAATCCGCCCCCGAAACCGGGCACCGTGCGGAGCCGGTCACGCCCCTTGTCGAC
>JANNCK010000413.1:0-1748 GCA_031386545.1 Sphingomonadales bacterium | reverse complement strand
GAGACGGTGGTGCTGTCGATCCTGGCGGGAACGCGCCACGCGACGCTTGCCGACCTGTTCCCGCAGGCAGGACAAATCGTTCGCGTGATGCCCAATCTGCCCGTTGCCATCGGTGAGGGCGCAGTTGCGCTCCACGCGCCGGGCGCAGACCGTGCGGCAATTACCGCGTTAATGGCACCACTCGGGCTGGTCGAATGGATCGACAACGAGGGGCTGTTCGATGCGGTGACCGCCTTGTCCGGCTCAGGTCCGGCGTTTCTCTATCGGTTCGCACAGGCACTGGCGGAGGGCGGCACCGCGCTTGGCCTGTCCCCCGATGTCGCCGACCGGCTGGCGCGCGCCACAGTTGCGGGCGCGGCGTCGCTAGCAAAGGCTTCGCCCGAACCGCTGTCGGCACTCGCCGACCGCGTGGCGAGCAAGGGTGGCTCAACACGGGCTGGACTGGACGTGCTCGATGACGGCGCGGCTTTGAATCTGCTGGTTGCTGCAGCGCTCAAGGCTTCCGAGACGCGCAACCGGGAATTGGGCAAAGGTTAAGACCGCGTTCGACGACTTTTCGGACGTTCGAGCATGTAATTTGCTGACTCGAAAGCGGACACGCCCCGCCGCGTCACCCCGTGCTTGACACGGGGCTTGGCTCATCCAGCTCTGCTGCGGCGTCGAACCACTGCGTCCACAGGTCGTGCCAGTCAGGATTGTCGGCTTCGATGAGCGCGAACTTCCATTCGCGCCGCCATTTCTTGACCAGTTTTTCGCGCGCTATCGCCGCACCGATCTCCGCATGATGCTCGACGTAGACGAGGCGAGTCTTGGCGAAGTCGGCGACGTGCTTCGAGCCTGCCCCTTCGCGGTGCTGGTAGACGCGGCGGATCGGATCCCTCGTGACGCCGACATACATGCCGCCGCGATAGCGGTTCGCCATGATGTAGACCCAGCCGCCTGTTGCCATTCATTCCACATGAACCGACGCGGTGCCGAAGAAAAGCCAAGCCCCGTGTCAAGCACGGGGTGACGAGCGAGGGGATGTCGCGCGACTCTAAAACGCGAATGAAGCCGGACAGTCAGATGTCCACGACATTGCCGACACGCCTATGAATCGCCCTTTCAACCCGACCGACTGAGTTCCATCACCAGCGCGCGATCCTCGGGCGGGATCAGCCCCTCCAGCACTTGCCAGAACCCCGTCACCGCTTCCTGTCCGGCGCGGCCATAAGCGGTCGACAGGCGTTCGCGCAGGCGGTCGAACTGGTCGGTTTCGAGTACGGCGCCAACCTCGGTCAGTCGGAGCAGCTTTTGCCGTCGGTCGATTTCGCCGGGCATCGTCGCGACCAGACCGCGCGTCGTGAGCTCGTTCAGGACGCGGCCCAGCGATTGTTTGGTGATCGCGAGCAAGCGCAACAACTCGCCCACGGTTAGTCCCGGCTGGCGCGCAATGAAATACAATGCGCGCTGGTGCGCCCGGCCAAGCCCTTGGTCCGCCAGCAGCGCATCGGCGCTGCGCGTCATGTGCGAATAGCCGAAATAGAGCAGCTCGACACCGCGGCGTATCTCTGGCTCGCGCAGGAACAGCGGCGAGGCGCGGGGAGCAGATGAAATTGGGCCAGCCATGTTGACCTGTTCTGCCAGCGTCGATAGTCGGGATCAACCCTTTTGGAGATAGTGATGAGCGACTTTGCGTTTGAACCCAATGCAAATTGCGTCGCGCCGGATGCCCGCGCGGCATTGCTCGCTGACCCCGGGTTCGGGCG
>JANNCK010000355.1:0-29170 GCA_031386545.1 Sphingomonadales bacterium | reverse complement strand
TTGGCTTCCTCAAGCGCCGCGAAGGCGTCGATGTCTTCGACGAGGGCACCAACTTCACGCCGTTCAGCGCGCGGGTTTAGGCGAGCTCCAGCAACCCTTCGAACAACCGCCACCCATCGGTGCCGCCGTGCGCGGCCTCGACCATGCGTTCGGGGTGCGGCATCATGCCCAGCACATTGCCGCCCGCATTGATGATGCCCGCGATGTCGCGTGCGCTGCCGTTGACGGGTTCGGCGTAACGGAACACCACGCGGCCTTCGCCCTCCAGCCGGTCAAGGACGTCCGCATCGGCAAAATAATTGCCGTCGTGGTGGGCGACGGGGAAAGTCACCTGCTCGCCTGCGCTATAGCCGCTGGTGAAGGCGGTCTGGCTGTTGGCGACGGTCAGCGCGACATCGCGCCCGACGAATCTGATCCCCGCGTTCCGCATCAGCGCGCCGGGCAGCAACCCCGCCTCGGTCAGCACCTGAAACCCGTTGCAGATACCGAGCACCGTCCGCCCCGCGTTCGCCGCAGCAACCACGGCCTGCATTATCGGCGAGCGCGCCGCCATCGCACCCGAACGCAGATAATCGCCATAGGAAAAGCCGCCGGGCACGCCGATAACATCGAGGCCGTCAGGTAGGCTGGTTTCGCGGTGCCAGATCATCGCGGGCGCGGTACCGGTCACCGCTTCGATCGCTACCGCCAAGTCTCGGTCGCAGTTCGACCCGGGAAAGACGATAACCGCCGCCCTTGTCACCGCTCGATCCGGTAGTTCTCGATCACGGTATTGGCGAGCAGCTTGCTGCACATCGCATCGAGGTCGGCATCGCTGGTGCCGTCCGCGACGTCGAGTTCGATCAACTTGCCCTGCCGCACGTCGTTGACGCCGGTAAAGCCCAGCCCTTCGAGCGCGTGGTGGATGGCTTTGCCCTGCGGGTCGAGGACGCCGGGCTTGAGGGTAACGACGACGCGGATTTTCATGGGGGGCAGCCTATGGACGCACGCGCCCGCCCGGGCAATCAGAAATAGCGGGCGAGGTTAAAGGCAAAGCGCGACCGCTTGCTTTCGTACAGCGACAGCGACGAAGCGTTGAGCGTGTAGGTATAGCTGACACTGGGTGAAAAACCGATCACGCGCAGCGACCTCAGCCCGGCGTAGATGCGGCCCGACAGGCGCAAATCGGCGCGCGGCGTATCCGAAAATGCCTGAAGCGGCGCGCCATAGGTGGCGCGGCTGGCGGTCCCGGTGACCCCGGCGTTGATGCCATGGGCAAGCTCGCCGCCAAGGCCGAGGCTCAGGCCGAATTCATTGCTCGAATACGCGTCTTCATTCAGCCGGTCGGACCGGGCGAACAGGCTGGCACTGGCGATCAGCGAGCGGGCGATGACCCGTTCATAAGTGGCATATAGCGCCAGATTCCAGCCCGAATAGGCCTGTTGAAACCCCGAAGCCGAGTGGCGCGCGTCGAGGGTGACGCCGACCCGCTGGTCCTCGCCGATGGTATGCTGGACGGCAAAGCGCGCACCAAGTTGCGTGACCGCGCGCTCGCCGCCGTACCAGCGTTGCAGGCCAATGCCCTGCAACGAGATCGAAGTTGCCTCCGAGGGGCGAAATTCAGGCCCGGCAGCCAGTTGGACGGTATAGTCGTCGTTGGCGGTGCCTTTGTAATTCACCCCTTGCGCGTCGCCATCGACGAGGAATGCGCCGCGCTCGCCGATTTTGAAGCGCCAGCCTGCCGAAATGCTGGCGGTTTGACCGAGGCCAGAACGCGCCCGGGCGTTTTCGTCGAGCGTCAGCGGAATCATCTGGTTGCCGACCACGACATCGACCGTCTCGGCGCTGGTGCCGTTGGTGATGTTGCTGTCGGGCGCAAAGCCAAAGTCGGTCGAGATGTGCCACGGGCGGCGGTCGCGCAGGATGCCGCGCTGTGACTGGATCGTTGCGCGGATTTCGGGCGACAGCGCACTGTCCTGAGCCGCGAGACGGAAATGATAGGCGGCGGCGCCGTCCTTGCCGCGCATCATGAGCGCGCGGGCAAGCTCAAGCCGCACGCGGGTCTGTTTCGGATCGATTGCGAGCGAAGCGCGAAATTCCTTGATCGCGGTATCGGTGTCGCCGGTTTCGACCGCGAGGTAGCCCGCGAGGAAATGCGCCTCCATACCCACAGAGGGTGCTTGGCGCAGCGCGACAATGAACGGTCGTGCTTCGTCGAAGCGGCGCTGCTCGACGAGCGCCGAGGCGTGCCCTAGCAACTGATCGGGAGTCAGCTGAATCTGACAGATGCCTTTGGCACAGGTTTCAGCCATTGGCGCGGCAGCGAGAGGAACTCCAAAAAGGGCAGAAACGGCGAGTGGAAGGGCCAGTGCTGCGCGCACTTTAGGGCTTTCTTCCCTTGAACGCGCCGACAATATCGATGCGCTGATCCGGATTGCCACCGACGATCCGAAATCCGCCGCCGACTTCTTCGCCCGCCGGGCCGAAGAACGCGCCGTCGATGGTCGATCCAGCGATATTTATGATTGGGTTCGCGCCGTTGGTGGTCGCGCCGAAACGCGCCGACTGGAACTGGCCGGTGAAGCCACCGGTGCGGACGAGATCGATGGTTGCGGTGCCGGTGGCGGTGAATGTCGTGCCTTGGGCAACGGTGATCTGCTGGGGTGCCGAAAAAAGGTCATAGGCCGGTCGTCCGACAATGCCATTGAGCTGCAAGCCCACAGCGCCGGTGGCAAAATTTACGGTCGTCGAGGATGTGCCTGACAGCCACTGGAAGTAATTAGGCAGCGAGCCTGCACCAGCATCGAGTGTGGGATTGTACACCATCGTTGCCAGCATCGTGCCGGTGTAGGTTCCCGACCCCGTTTTCGGGACCGAGGTCAAATCGGTCTGGAGCCCGTACGCAAATGCACCGCGCTCGAGATGCCAGATCGTCTGGCCGATCGTGCGACCGGTGCTGAGCGTCGCAGGAGCCCAGGAAATGGCGTTGCGAATGAACCCAGCTAGCGACACATAACGTGTGCCATTGGTCCCGGGCCGCTCGAAAAACAGGTTGGTCGCTTGATAGGCGGCCGGATTCGCTGCGTTGCCGACCCGCGGCGGCGTGTTATTATCCCCGAAAATGACGAAGCCGGCACCGCTGGCCTGGTAAAGCGACCGTGGGTCGCCGTCGCCCGCCTGAAGATAGGCGTAATTCGAGTTCTGGCCGACGCCGGGAAAAGCGGATATGTCGTCAATTCCCCATTGTGGCGTGCGCGCGCCGACAAAGTCGGTGCGCGAGGCAGGGTCCTGAAACCGCGTCTGAGTATTGTTGTTGTTAACATCCTTGACGATCAACGTGAAGATCGCGTCGCGCGGGTCATAGCTGAGCGAAATCTTGCTGCTACGCACAGTCGACGAATAGCCGCCGAACGAGAATCCTTGCTGGGAGTCATCGCCGGGGAAGGGACTTGCGCCGTTCGTCACGGTGCGGTCGTCGGTGTTGTAATCCATGACCAGCGTGCCGCCGATACCCTGATAGGTGCGCGGCGCGGTCGGGGTCACGAATTCGGTAAAGGGGTCTGTCGCTGCCGTCGTCCCGGTCCCGGTCCCGGTGGTGCCACTCGATACGGCGGTACCGCTGGCGCTTTGGGTATCGCCGCCGCCGCCACAGGCAGCAAGGGTGGTGGCAGTCAGCAGGATCGCGAGATTACGCATCGGGGTCGCTCCAGTGAGGGCTGTGAAGCCCGGTCCCCCGTGGAGTAAGCCGCGAATGGTTAATGCGGCACTAAAGGCCGTTAAATTTATGACCAGCTTGTGAGGCTTTAGCGCCCGCGTTTCTTCCGCTGTGCATCGAGATCGAGCACGACATTGTCGGCACCCTCGGGCAGCAGGCCCAGCCGGCGCGCGACTTCCTGATAGGCCTCGACTTCACCGCCAAGATCACGGCGGAAGCGGTCCTTGTCGAGCTTTTCGTTGGTGGCCATGTCCCACAAACGGCAGCCGTCGGGGCTAATCTCGTCGGCGAGGATGACGCGCGCGTAATCATTGTCCCAGATGCGCCCGAATTCCAGCTTGAAATCGACCAGCTTGATGCCGATTCCGGCAAACAGCCCGCACATGAAATCATTGATGCGGATCGCCATGTCGGCGATGTCGTGCATCTCGTCCTGCGATGCCCAACCGAACGCGGCAATATGCTCGTCGGTAATCATCGGATCGCCGAGCGCGTCGTCCTTATAATAATATTCGATGATCGTGCGGGGCAGCTGCGTCCCCTCCTCGATGCCGAGCCGCGTCGAAATGGAACCCGCCGCGACGTTGCGGACGACCACTTCAATCGGAATGATCTCAACCTGCCGGATCAGCTGTTCGCGCATGTTCAGGCGGCGCATGAAATGATGCGGCACGCCAATGGTGCCGAGCAGGGTGAAGATATGCTCCGAAATCCGGTTGTTCAGCACACCCTTGCCGTTGATCGTGCCCTTTTTCTGGGCATTGAACGCGGTCGCATCGTCCTTGAAATACTGGATCAGCGTGCCGGGTTCCGGCCCTTCGTACAGGATCTTGGCCTTGCCTTCGTAAATCTGGCGGCGGCGGGTCATGGGCGGTTCCTGGTGTTTTAAAGCACAAGGCCCCGGCAAACGCGCTGTCGAGCAGTGCGCGGGCCGGGGCTTAGGGAGAGATATAGCGGGGAGCAGGCGTCGGCGCAACGCGCAGACTCGCAAATCTGACTATGGTGCTGCCTTGGGCACAACGCGGATGGTGAGGGCTTTGTTCGGTACCAAAAACCGCTTGGCCAACGCTTGAAGGCGCATCGGCGTAACGGCTTCATAGAGTGTTCGTTCGGCACGAAACCGCGCGACGAAACGCGGTTCGGTCTGCGCGTCCTCGGTCACATCCAGCCACGTCCAATTCTCGCGTCTCCGCTTCGTCAGTCGTTCCAATACCGGGTTTCGGGCGCGTACGAGCAAGTCAGCCGAGACCGGTATCTCCCGCAAACGCTTGGCGACCCGGTCAATGGCGACATCGACCTCGGCCAGCCGGGCCACGTCCACATTGCTGCCTGCGGAAAGATAGCCATATCCAGGATAAATTGATGACGTCTGCGATCCGGCACTTGCTGAATAGGTCGCTCCCAGCCGCTCCCGGATTTCCTCGGTCAGCATAAGTTTCATGACGTTCGACAACATATTCAGCTCGACGTCGGTTTTCGCATCCGAATCGTCTGTTGTCGGCCAATAGCGGACGATCTGTGCTTCATCAGCTTTGCCGGCATGACGCAAAGTCACCGGCGTCAGGTCATGGGCAAATCGCACGACTCGCGCGTCGGCAAAGGGCAGGGGTGACGCATCACGGGCGGGCAATGCGCCAAACGTCTTTGCGACGGTTTCTATCACCCTCGCCTCGTCGATCTCTCCGACGATACCGATCTCGATTGATCCGCTGGCAAAGGCCCGCGCCGTTGCTGCGCGCAGTTCTGCCATGTTGCGGGCCTTTAGGGTGGTCACGTCGGGGATGCCGAAGCGCGGATCGCCATCCGCAACAATTCTGGCGGCATCGCGTTCGAGAACGGAGGCGGGCGACGCCTCCAATGACGGACCTATGAGGGGAACCGCCCGCTGCCAATATTGGTCGGCTTCCGGTCGGAAACCCGGTGCCGTCAGATAGGCCGCTAGCAACTGCATCTGGAGATTGAAATCGCGCGGGGTCGTCGCAATCTTCGATCCAAAGCTGCTGTCGCCGACGCTGAAACCGACCGTCACCGATTTACCCGCGAGTATGGTCCGCAGCTCATCGAAGCTGTGTTTCTGCAACCCGCCTGCCGCAAAGACCGCACCCATAGCTGCCGCAAGCCCCGGCTTGTCCTTGCTGAATTCGAGCGCGCCGCTGCCAACGCGCAACGAAATACGGACGATGTCCTTCTCGAAATCGGTTTGCTTGATCGTCAGCCGGACGTTGTTGGCGAACCTGACTGTCCGCAGGTCGAGATCGGTGATCCGGCTATCAAAAGCGATTTTTCCAGGTGTCCCGAAGTCGGTGTAGGCAAAGGCAACCGCCGCCTTTTCGGCGGGCGGTAACATGACGATTTTGCCGCTCTCGCCAAATATTTGCAGAATTTGTTTTGGTGCATCCGGCAAAACCGTCTTCGCCGAAATATGGACGAGCGGATTGACGTTCGCCCAGCGCGCACGGAACGCGGCATTGACCGCTGCGGGTGTTATCTCGGGCGCAAACGCTCGCAACCACGCAAGTCTCCATTCAGGGGTGGTGACCGAAGCACCATGTTCGACCGCAAACAGAACTGTATTGGCGATCCCGGCGCTGGCGCGCGTCGGCGCTTGTGCCGCTTCGTTTTCAAATGCGGTTCGATACCCGGCGACCTGTTCATCGACCTCTGTTTTCAAAAAACCGTGTGCCAGCGCCCGACGGAGCTCCTGTTCGGCAGTGAAAAGCGCGGGCCGCCAGTCGTCATCCTTTGCAACGATGTCGATCGACGACAGCCGGACTGTTCTTAAGATGTCTCCGCCCGATGCTGACCCAGCAAGAATAGGGGCATCCGGCATTTGCGAAATGCGCGCAAGACGACGGCTGAGAATGGCAGCACCGATCTGTTCGAGGGTTGTCTGTCGCCGGATTTCGGGTGTGTCGCGTTTGCGCTCGAACGCTTTAACCGTCGCGATTGAGACCGATACCGGAACGGCGGGATCGACGAAATACGCGGCGTCGACCGGTCGCCGCGTATCGATCTTCGACGTAGCGGGGTCACTGTCAAACCGTCCACGCGGTTTCCAGTCGGAAAAGCGTGCCTTGATCTTGGCCTCAATGACTGACGGGTCAATGTCGCCGACGATCACCAATGTGGCGCGCGCGGGCGTGTAGAAACGGTCGTACAAATCGCGCATCCGTGCAGCGGGTGCCGCTTGGATGACCGCCTGTGTTCCAATGACATTGCGGACGGCAACCGGCGATCTGGGGGCAAGAAGGGTTATCAAGCTGAGGAACCGCCGCAGCCCGAACTTGTCGCGCAGCCGCATTTCGGACAGAATAACGCCGCGCTCTCGGTCGATGGCGGCAGGTGAGAAGGTCAATTCGCTGGCCGTCTCGCGCATCAGCATCAAACCGGTATCGATCAGCTTGTCGTCGGTCCTCGGTAGGTCGAGCTTGTAGGTAGTTTCGGTATAGGTTGTGCTCGCGTTGGTATCTGCCCCGAAAGCAAGGCCGTCACGTTGGAGGAGCTTGACCATTTCGCCCTCGGGCACATGGGTCGATCCGTTGAACGCCATATGTTCAATGAAGTGGGCGAGGCCGCGTTGGTCGTCGGCTTCGGCGGTTGATCCCATGTCGATGCGGAACCGGATTACCGCAGACCCCTTGGGCGTTGCATTGCGCTTGATCGCGTACTTCATGCCGTTTGACAGGACGCCGTAGTGGAACGACGTGTCGTGTGGCGTGTCTTCTGCATCGAAATCCCATGCGCGCGCGGCGGCATCCGTCGTTGGTTGGACAGCCGTTACCTGTGCCGTTTGGCCCCAGGCAGCGGATGAAACAAAAATCGCGACAGCGGCGATCAGACGGGCATGAAAAATGATTGGCATACTCAATCACAACACAACCGTTGCCCCGATACAAGGTAGTAAATAACTAATCGAAGTGCCCAACCAAGTAATGAGATACTATTTGTTACGATGAAAAATATACATTGAGACGTTGCATCTCCCGAGCGCCATTATGAACCCCAACCCCGAATCTATGCCTTGCCCCTTGCCGCTATCCCTGTGAATCAGGGCGCTGGCCGCTGGTCGGCACATTTGCGAACGATGCAGGGCGGGAACCTCTCATGGCCGGTGACAAAATCTACCTGACCGCCAACGACCTCCTCCGCGATTCATTCCGGCTGGGAATGCAGATCGTCGACAGCGGCTTTGCGCCGACACATCTTGTCGGCATCTGGCGCGGGGGCGCGCCTGTGGGCATCGCGGTGCAGGAACTGCTCGAATATAAGGGAGTAGCTTGCGACCATATCGCGATCCGCACTTCGTCGTACACGGGAATCGACCGGCAAGATGCCGAGGTCCGTGTGTTCGCGCTCGGTTATCTGATCGACACGCTGGACCCGGAGGACCGCCTACTCATCATTGATGATGTGTTCGACAGCGGGCGCAGTATCCGCGCGTTCCTGCACGAGCTGAAAGTCCGGTGCCGCCACAATATGCCGCGCGAAATCCGGATTGCGACGGTCTACTACAAGCCGTCGCGTAACCGCACCGACCTCAAACCGGATTTCTATGTGCACGAGACCGAAGAGTGGTTGGTGTTCCCGCATGAAATTGACGGGCTGACGCCTGCGGAAATTCGCGCGAACAAGCCCGATGCGGCGGTGATATTGGGCGAGGAAGCGGCGTGATGACGAATGGTTTTGCTTCTGCCGACGACCGGCGGGCGTTCATTGCCGGGCTGCCCAAGGCCGAGCTGCATCTGCATATCGAGGGGTCGCTGGAACCCGAACTAATGTTTGCCCTCGCGGCGCGCAACGGGGTGACGATCCCGTTCGCGACGGTCGAAGAAGTGCGCGCGGCCTACGCCTTTTCCAACCTGCAGGATTTCCTCGATATTTATTATCAGGGGATGGGCGTGCTGCTGGTCGAGCAGGACTATTACGACCTGACCGCTGCCTATCTGGCGCGCGTTCACGCCGACACCGTGCGCCATGTCGAAATTTTCTTCGATCCGCAGGGGCATACCGAACGCGGCGTGGCGTTTGCGACGGTGATCGGCGGCATTACGCGCGCGCTTGATGAGGCGCGGGCGACATGGGGCATGACCTCGCGGCTCATCATGTGTTTCCTGCGTCACCTGAGCGAGGCCGATGCCGAGGCGACGCTGGATGCCGCACTACCGTTCCTCGACCGGATCGACGGGGTAGGGCTGGATTCGTCCGAGAACGGCCACCCGCCGTCCAAATTCGCGCGCGTGTTTGCCCGCGCCCGGTTGCTGGGGCTCAAACTCGTCGCGCACGCGGGCGAAGAAGGGCCACCCGCTTATGTCTATGAGGCGCTCGACCTGCTGGGCGTCGATCGCATCGATCATGGCAACCGGTCGCTGGAGGACGCCGTGCTGGTCGCGCGGCTGGCCGATGCCGGGATGTGTTTGACGGTGTGCCCGTTGTCGAACCTGAAACTATGCGTTGTCAACGACATGACCGCGCATCCGCTGCGGCGAATGCTGGAACTTGGGCTGATGGCGACGGTCAACTCGGATGATCCCGCCTATTTCGGCGGCTATATCAACGCCAACTTTGTGGCGGTGGCCGAGGCACTGGACTTGTCGCGGGCGGAACTCGTCACGCTGGCGCGCAACGGCTTTACCGGGGCGTTTCTGACGGATGCGGAATGCGCCGGGTATTTGTCGGAAGTCGAACGCTATTCCGTTTAGCTCTTTGCAACCCTGACGCTAGCACCCCATACCTGCCTCCGACTTACGAAAACCCACCACCCCCATACCGCCCCGGCATGGCGCAGCAGCTGGAACGTAACCGGCTCGACGACAGCGGCGAGCAGCGCCCCGCCGACCGACATATTTTCACCGTGCCCGGTCCAGCGTTTGTAGAGCACCAGCGAACGGAGCAGCCACGCGAGGTCGATCACAACCTTCACCAGCATCGCAATCAGCACGGGCCAGACGATAGTGAAATTGCCGGTGGTCACCCCGACAATTGCAAAGCCGATCAACAGGCCGAACGCTCCGAGCCCGTAAAAGGGCTGCACCGTATCGAGCGCCTTCACCGGCAGCATGGCCAGCCCGAGCGCACCGTATGTTGGGTTGCCGATCATATCGCGGTTCCAGAGTTGCGTTTGCAGGAAACCTGCGAACCAGCGGCGGCGCTGGCGCAGGAACGTCATCAGCGTCGCGGGGCTATCGGTCGTCGCAAACGCGGTGCCGATGACGCGGACTTCCCAATCGAGGCCGTGATCGATGCCGTAGCGGTGGAGGCGGTGCATCACTTCATAGTCCTCGACCAGACATTCGGGGTCGAAACCGCCAATGCGGACCAGCGCATCGCGACGGAAACCCGCGAAGGCACCCGAAATCAGCAACAGGCTGTGCGTCTCCATCCACGCATAGCGCGACAGGAAATTGCGGACATATTCATAGGTCTGGAACCACTGGAAGATGCGCCCGCTCCGGGTCGGCGGGCAAACGGGTCGCAGCACGCCAGTTGCGGCGGCCAACCGCGGCTCGCACTCGAACGCTTCGCGCATCGCAGAGAGCGCACCGGGTTCGATCAGGGTGTCGGCATCAACCGTCACCAGCACATCATAATCGACGAGGCTAATGGCGGTGTTCAGGGCGCGAGCCTTGCCGCCACGCGGGAGGCGGAGCCAATGCACCGTCGGGTCGAGCGTGGAGGGTGCGCTGACCGTGCCGATTATCGGCGAGACCAATCCATAAACTCGGCCAAGCACCGCAGTGGTGTCATCATCGGACCCATCATCGGCGATCACGATCATGTCGGGCGGGACATCCTGCCGCCGCAGTGCTTCGATTGTCGCTTCGAGGACTGCGGCTTCGTTATAGGCTGCGACGATAACACCAACCCGCACGCGGGACTGTCCCTTAATGACAGTTTTTGCGCCTATCGCCCGCGTTTGTCTTGCCACGAATACCAGCAGCGCTGTGTCATAAATAATATAGACGATCCCTACTGCCCATGCGCCGACACCGACCGCAACGAATCCTTGGGCAAACAGCGCGATGAACAGCGCCACCGCCGCCCCCCAGATCGCCATACCACGCCAAGCACGCGTCGGGGGGTTGAGGCGCGGTGATAGCGCATCGAATGTCTGGGTGAGCTGGGCGGACAAGCAAAAGGCCTCGGTACAGAGATGCGCGCGAGATAGGTGCTGGACCCGCCGCGCGCTACCGCTACATTGTGGAGATCAACTGAACGGGAGCCGAACGGATGGGTCAGACGCGCTACACGGGTGTCGCAATCGCGTTTCACTGGATCATCGGACTGCTAATCATCGTCAACGTCGGCCTCGCCTGGGCGTGGCCATTGGCTCCCGACGAAGCAGTGCGGCCCATGATAAACAACCACAAGGCGATCGGCGTAACTGTCCTCGGCCTCGTTATCATGCGCTTATTGTGGCGCTGGGCGCACCCCGCGCCACCGCTGCCGACGCACCACAAGCCGTGGGAAAAACGAGCGGCGCACACGGTTCACATCGCGCTTTATGTCGTGATGTTTGCGATTCCGCTGACGGGCTGGATCATGGATTCGGCATGGGAAAAGGCCGCTGAAGTGCCAATGCCCTATTTCGGACTATTCGAATTTCCCCGCATCGGATTCATTATGGACATGGACCCCGCGACACGGAAGTCGATCCACGACGTGTTCGGCGAAGGGCACGAGATTTCGGGTTGGATCCTGATCGCGCTGTTCGCATTCCACGTCGGCGGCGCGTTGAAGCACCAGTTCATCGACAAGGACCGCGAACTGGCACGCATGGGGATCGGGCGGGCCGAGGCTTGACCGGCAAGCTGGCGGAGACGGTTGCAGAAATCGTCGCCGATGCGGCGGCGGCCGCAGATCGCGGCAAGGTCGGCGATTATATCCCCTCGCTCGGGCGTGTCGATCCGGCCCGTTTCGGCATCGCGGTCGTCACTGCGGACGGCGCGGTCCATATCGGCGGCGACGCGGACGAGCCGTTCTCGATCCAGTCAGTGTCAAAGGTCTTCGCGTTGACGCTCGCGCTCGGCAAAACCGGCGGCGATTTGTGGAAGCGGGTGGGCGTCGAGCCGTCGGGGTCAGCGTTCAATTCGGTGGTCCAGCTTGAGGCCGAACGCGGCATCCCGCGCAATCCGTTCATCAACGCCGGCGCGATTGTCGTCAGCGATGTCGTGCTGGGCGGTGGCGAACCGCGCGAAGCGATAGGTGACCTGTTGCGATTTGTCCGTTTTTTAAGCGGCGACGACAGCGTGTTCATCGATAGCGATGTGGCCAATTCGGAAGCGGCAACTGGATTCAGGAATGTCGCGCTGGGCAATTACATGCGGTCGTTCGGCAACATGGAGCACCGCGTCGATGATGCGCTGAAGGTGTATTTCCACCAATGCGCCATCGCCATGTCATGCCGCCAACTGGCAATGGCAGGGCGCTATTTGATGCTGGAGGGACGGCACCCCGATACCGGTCGCGCCGTCGTGACGGCGCAGCGTGCCCGGCGCATCTTGTCGCTGATGCTGACCTGCGGCCATTACGACGGCTCGGGCGAGTTCGCTTTCCGCGTCGGTATCCCCGGAAAATCCGGCGTCGGTGGGGGCATCCTCGCGATTGTGCCGGGCAAAGCGAGCATCGCGGTGTGGTCGCCGGGATTGAATCACCGGGGCAATTCAAAACTGGGCAGCGAGGGGCTGGAGCACTTGGCCGCTGCGATGAATTGGTCAGTGTTCACGGCGTAGCAAAACGAACGCGACCGCTTGCGGAACAATGTACATCATAAGTCGTTCTGCGATTCACTATTCAAAACAGGAGGATCGTATGACCGATTATCGTAATCCCGACGGGACGCCCCGTACCGATACCCAGGCTCCCTATGTCGAGCCGCGCCGCGGCAATGGCGGCACCGTGATCGCGGTTTTGCTGATCGCTGTTGTTGCGATTGTCGGCGTCCTGTTCGCCACCGGGTTCTGGAGCGCGAAGGTTGACGGCGGCGCGCTGCCGACGGTCAGCGTCAAGGGCGGCGATATGCCGAGCATCGATGTCGATTCGAAAGAAGTCGTCGTGGGCACCAAGAAGACGACGATCGACGTACCAAAGATCGAAACGCAAAAGACGACAATTGATGTGCCGGTCGTCGGGGTGAAGGACGATAAGAAATAAACCGACGCGTTCGGCGCGATTATAAAGGCGCTCTTCCGGTGAGGGAAGGGCGCCTTTTTTCGTCAGGCGATGCTTTTGCACAGCCCTGCATCGTGGCCATAGTCGAAAACGCGGCGTCTCGTTCCTCCTGTGCCCCGGCAAAGGCGCAATTGAGGTAAGCCAACCATTGGGTGGTGCGTGTTGACCTTCGGTTTACCCCACCGCGTTATGCTCGTGTGATGACCCGCGATCTTGCCCTGACTGCCCTTGAACGGCTGGAGATAGCGCTTCTGTCTCCGGGGTCATTGATGTCCGTGTGGTCGTTGGTCGCGGCCTTGCTGATTTCAGCGGGGGTTGCACTTGTTAAAAGACAAGGTCGCACCGTTTCTTTGCGGGCGATGGGCAGGGCGATGTTCCCGCGCCACCGTATTTTCAGCGCGTCTGCCCAGGCCGATTTCGCGTTTACCTTGCTGTCGGTGTTTGCCAGCGCCACGCTGTTCAGTTGGGCGGTGATGTCGCATGTCGCGATTACGACAGCGGTTATGGCTGCGCTCGGCAATCCTCTCTTGCTTAGCCTGCCGTCATGGCTCGCGGTAACGGCGATGACTTTCGCGCTCTGGCTCGCCTATGAGTTCGCCTATTGGTTTGACCATTTTCTCAGCCATAAAATTCCGGCGCTCTGGGCATTCCACAAGGTCCACCACAGCGCCGAGACGCTATCGCCGCTAACCGTGTTTCGCGTCCATCCGGTCGACAGCATTGTTTTCTATAACATTGTTGCGGTCGTGACTGGCATGGTGTCGGGCGTGATGCACTGGCTGGTCGGCGCGGGCGTATCGCCGCTGACCGTTGCGGGCACCAATGTGGTCATGATCGCGTCAATCTTTACGATCAAACATCTCCACCACTCGCATGTCTGGATTGCGTTTACTGGCCCGCTCGGTCGCCTGATCCTCAGCCCTGCGCACCATCAGATCCACCATTCGGTGGCGCCCGAACATCATGACCGCAATTTCGGCGAGACGCTGGCGGTGTTCGACTGGCTGGCCGGGACACTTCATATCCCACAGGCGAAGCGCGAACCGCTGACCTTTGGCGTGGAGGAAATGGTCAACCCGCACAGTGTGCACGGCGCGCTGGTCGCGCCATTCGCAGACGCCGTGACGACACGCTTGCCGGTCGGGCAACCCTCCCTCTCGCCACAGTAAATCGGGGCTGCTATCGACGCCGGTAATGACCAACACCCGCGACGCCGATCCGTTCGACCTTATCGTCGATGCCCCGTTCGATACGGCACTCTCTGACCGCTATCTCGTCTATGCGATGTCGACAATTACAGCGCGGTCGCTACCGGATTTGCGTGACGGGCTGAAGCCTGTCCACAGGCGACTTCTTTGGGCGATGCGGCTGCTGAAATTGTCGCCGAACGAAGCGTACAAGAAATGTGCCCGCGTCGTCGGCGATACGATCGGCAAATATCATCCGCACGGTGACCAGTCAGTGTACGACGCGATGGTCCGCCTCGCTCAGGATTTCGCGCTGCGCTATCCGCTGGTCGACGGGCAGGGCAATTTCGGCAACATCGATGGCGATAACGCCGCTGCCTATCGGTATACCGAGGCGCGCCTGACGCAGGCGACCATCGACCTGATGGCGGGCCTCGACGACGGCACGGTCGATTTCAAACCGACGTACAATGGCGAGGAAGAAGAGCCGGAAATTTTCCCTGGCTTGTTTCCAAACCTGCTGGCGAACGGCGCGAGTGGCATTGCGGTTGGCATGGCGACGAGCATCCCGCCGCATAATGTGGCCGAAGTCATCGACGCTGCCACTCATCTGATTGATACGCCGAATGCCGAGGACGGCGAGCTGCAGCAGTTCGTCAAAGGTCCAGACTTTCCGACCGGCGGACTGATCGTCGATCCACCTGCGTTGATCGCGCAGGCCTATGCGACGGGGCGTGGCGGTTTCCGCGTCCGCGCACGGTGGAGCGTCGAGGATCAGGGGCGCGGCACTTGGATCGCAGTCATCACCGAAATTCCCTACGGTGTACAAAAGGGCAAGTTGATCGAGGCGCTGGCGGCACTGGTCAATGACAAGAAGCTGCCGATCCTCGCCGATGTCCGTGACGAGAGCGACGCCGACATCCGGCTGGTCATCGAACCGCGCAGCCGTGCGGTCGATCCTCACGTCCTGATGGAAAGCCTGTTCCGCATGTCGGAACTCGAAGTCCGCGTGCCGCTTAACATGAATGTGCTGGGTGCCGACCGCACGCCGCGCGTGATGAGCCTGAAAGCGGTGCTGGAAGCATGGCTCGTCCACCAGATCGAAGTGCTGGTCCGTCGCGCGCAGCACCGTGTCGCCAAGATAGACGACCGCACCGAGCTGCTCGATGGCTACATCATTGCGTTTCTCAATCTCGACCGCGTTATCGAGATTATCCGGACGGAGGATGAGCCAAAGCCGGTCATGATGGCAGAGTTTGGCCTCAACGACCGGCAGGTCGAGGCAATTCTCAACATGCGACTACGCTCGCTGCGCCGCCTAGAAGAAATGGAATTGCGGGCAGAGCGCGACAAGCTGG
Source organism: Sphingomonadales bacterium (assembly GCA_031386545.1). Classification (GTDB taxonomy): domain Bacteria; phylum Pseudomonadota; class Alphaproteobacteria; order Sphingomonadales; family Sphingomonadaceae; genus Sphingomonas_O. The sequence goes on along the minus strand of JANNCK010000355.1, from coordinate 13,763 downwards.
CGAAAGAACGCGCCGAGCTGACTGCGCTGATCGAAAGCCCGGTGCGACAGAAGACGCGGTTGAAAAAGGACTTGGCCGGGCTCCGCGCGCGCTATGCGCCGGAGACCGCGCTGGGCAAGCGTCGCACCACCGTCGAGGAAGCTGCACCGCCGCGCGATATTCCACTTGATGCCATGATCGAACGCGAGCCGATCACGGTTATCTTATCGCAAAAAGGCTGGATTCGCGCACTGAAGGGCCATGCCGACCTAAGCAGCGCCGATATGTCGAAGTTCAAAGAAGGTGACGGCCCCGCCTTCGCGCTCCACGCCCAGACCACCGACAAGATCATCGTCGCGGCAGCGGATGGGCGGTTTTACACCCTGGGCGGCGATAAATTGCCGGGCGGTCGCGGCTTCGGCGAACCGGTACGGCTGATGGTTGACCTGTCGGGCGAGGTGGGGATCGTACAATTGCTGGCCGCGCGGCCTGAAACCCGTCTGTTGCTCGCGGCGAGCGACGGGCGCGGGTTTATTGCGAAGGCCGCCGACGTCATTGCCGAAACGCGTAAGGGGCGGCAAGTCGTCAATCTCCGTCCAGGCGCGACGCTGGCGGTTATACGTCCGATAGGGGCAAACGACGACGCGGTCGCAACCATCGGCAACAACCGGCGGCTGTTGGTCTTTCCTTTGTCCGAACTCCCTGAAATGGCGCGCGGGCAGGGGGTTCAGCTTCAGAAATTCCGCGATGGCAATCTCACTGACGCCAAAACCCTTGTTCTGGCAGAGGGACTGAGCTGGGCGATGGGTGGTGACAGCGGACGGATGCGTAGCGAAACCGACCTGATGCCATGGCGTGCCGCGCGCGGGGCCATCGGGCGTTCCCCGCCAACGGGGTTCCCGCGCGACAACAAATTCTGATTGGGTAATTCCGGGCCGGGTTGCCAAGTCGCTAACGAACTAACCCTTTCAGAGCGATTTAACTGTTTATGACATATGTGCGGCGACGTGAAAGTCGTTCTGCGCCAAAAGGTGGATCAACCGCCCGTCGCCCTGCGCTCTGCGTCAGGGATCGATAGAACTGGTTATGTCATTGAACGGCAAGCATATCTGGACGCATTACCGGTCCCCGCAGCGGTCGTCGGCCTGCGCGGACGGACGGTCACCGTGGTTGCCTCAAATCTTCCGTTTGGTCGGCTCGACAAACAAAACCACACAGATGTCCCGAGTCACCGAAGTGCCCCGGATCTATTAACCCGCGTAGGGGCGATGGAGTCTCTCAAACGGGTTCTGTCCGGCGAGAGTAGCGGCGAACGCTTCGATTGGCGCGACGGTGGATTGATTGACGGACGTCATTTCACCGTGGCTATTTCGCCGTGCACACCCGAATCTGACTTTGGTCGGCGCGTGCTAGTAACCCTATTGGAACGCACGGGCGAAGTTCGCGCCGACGAATCGCTTCGTCGCCATACGCTCACCGATCCGCTGTCAGGACTCGCCAACCGGGCGGGTTTTGTCGAGGGGCTTGAGCTGCGGATCGCCGATGATGGCCTCGAAAGCTTTGCAATGGTCATGATCGACCTCGCCCGGTTTAGCCGGGTCAATGAATGCATGGGGTCGTTGGGCGGCGACGAACTGATTATAACCGTAGCGCGTCGTTTGCTGACTCAAGTACGCGGGGCCGATTTGATCGCGCGGACCGGGGTGAATGAATTTGCGATTGCGGTGCGGCTCGACGATGGCCCCGGCGATGTCCTGCACGTTGCCAGACGGGTTGAAGTGGCGCTCGACCAGCCTTTTCGCCTCTCCGATTTCGAGATCAAGATTGATTGCGCGATCGGGTGTGCGGTTGCGACCGATGGTGGGGACGAGAGTGATGCGGAGAATCTGATTCGCCATGCACAACTCGCGCTTAAGGCTGCAAAGGCGTCGAAGCGAATTGAGGTTTATCAACCCGCGGCGCTCGATAGCTCTCGGCGGCGATTCATGATGGAGACCGAGCTGCGGCGCGCGATAGAGCGCGACGAATTGACGCTCGCTTTCCAGCCGCTTGTGTCGCTGGCGACGGGTAAGGTTGCGGGGTTCGAGGCGCTAGCGCGGTGGACACACCCCGATCAGGGAACAATTCCGCCAACTGAATTTATTGCTGTTGCCGAGGATTGCGGTCTGATCTTGCCACTCGGACGCTGGGCGCTTGATCGCGCACTGCGTACGTTGTCGGCATGGGACAATGCAGCAGCCCGTGAACTGCCTCTATACATTGGCGTTAATCTGTCACCCATCCAAGTCGCCCGCGACGATGTGGCCCGCACCGTGGCCAATGCGCTTCGGTCGCACCGGATGTCGGGGCATCGATTGTCGCTCGAACTGACCGAGGGGGTTATTGTCAGCGATCCCGAGCGTGCCGGACGTACGCTTGAGGCGCTCAAGTCCTGCGACGCGCTTGTCGCAATGGATGATTTCGGGACGGGCTATTCCAACCTCGCAAGCTTGCAGAAACTGCCCATTGACGTGCTCAAGATTGACCGGAGCTTCGTCACCGACATGCTCGGCGACCCAGACCGCATCGCCATTGTCCGCGCGATCCTAAGCCTCGCGCAGGCACTCGGGATGTCGGCAACGGCAGAGGGTGTCGAAACGCCCGAACTCGCCCGTACGCTGGCGGCAATGGGGTGCTCGACAGGGCAGGGTTATCATTTCAGCCGTCCACTCGATCCCGATGCGGCGCTGGCAATGGCGATCAGCTCGCTCGGCTGAGCTCTTCGGCGACAATCGTTTCCAGTTCGGGATCACCCGGAAACCCTGCATCGATCCAGCGCCCTTCGATGCGCGACAGCGTCAGGGCCACGACGGGGCCAGCAGTAAGGCCACGCATAATCAACTGACCACCACCAATCGGTAGCTGCGGCCGTTGCCAGCCTGTCAGTGTACCGATTGCAGCAACCTGCTCACTCCCGAGCAGGATCAGGTCTGTCGCCCCCTCGATCCCGAAGCGATAGGCGAGGGCGTCCGGCCTGTCGGTCGCGCGGGCGGCGGCACGAGTCAGGCGTTTGATATTGTGGCTCGATAGTTTCAACCGCGTTCCAATGGCGGTCGCCAGTGCTTGCTCCGGACCAAGGAGTGCGGCAAGACGGCGAACCCCATCGCCCGCGACGCCTGCCTCGTGTTCGCGGGTGACAAGGCGCGCAAGCGGCGTAGCGTCGGTGAGTTCAGGCAGCACCGGCTTCAGGATGCCGTTCTCGATCATGAGCGCCATCACCGGAGCTGGATCATCTGTACTCAGCAATTTGAGCAGTTCCGCCGCAATCCGTTCCCGCGACAGCGCCATCAGATCATTGGCGCGCGCGCGACAGGCGGCCATCGCCGCTGCATCTGGCACCCCCCCTCGCCCGAACCGCGTATGAAAACGAAAGAAGCGCAGGATGCGGAGGTGGTCCTCGGCAATACGGCTCAGCGGCTCCCCGATAAAGCGCACCCGGCGCGCATCAAGGTCGGCTCGCCCGCCGAACCAGTCGAACACCTCACCGGTTTCATTGTCGGCGTAGAGGGCGTTGATCGTAAAATCGCGTCGGCTCGCATCTTCGCGCCAGTCATCGCTGAACGCCACAATGGCGTGGCGGCCGTCGGTGGCGATGTCACGGCGCAGCGTCGTGATTTCGACCGGGCCATCTTCCGTTACGGCGGTGACAGTGCCGTGGGCGAGGCCAGTCGGCACCGCCTTGATACCCGCTGTTTTCAGCCGGGCCATCACGACATCGGGCAGCAACCGCGTTGCTACGTCGATGTCGCTGACCGGCAGGCCGAGCAGTCCATCGCGCACCGCGCCGCCCACCAGCCGCGCGTCGCTGGACCCGCCAAGAACTTCGATCAGGGCCGCCAGACCGGGACGGTGCCGCCAGTCGGCATCGGGCAGTATTACCATTGGCGCTACCATTTTAGACGCGCCGACAGGTTGGCAAGCATTGCCGCTGTCGCGCCCCAGATGCGTCGTTCACCCCACATAATCTCGATATAGGTCCGTTCTGCGCCCTCGAACATCACGGTTTGTGTGCCGTGGTTGGCGGAATCGAGCACGAATGACAGCGGCACCTCGAAAACGGCAGCAACCTCACGGTCATGCGGGACCAGCAGCAGGTCGGGTGCGATCAAGCCAAGCACCGGCACAATGTCATAACCGGTGATCGTGCGATAAGGCGCGAGCTTGCCAATGACCGTCACCGCAGCGGGCGGCAGCGCGACTTCCTCTTCGGCCTCGCGCAGCGCCGCCGCTACGGCATCGACATCGCCGGGATCAACCCGCCCGCCCGGAAAGGCGACCTGTCCGGCGTGGTGGCGCATCGTGTCAGGGCGTTGGGTCAGGATCAGGCCCGGTTCGGGCCGGTCGGTTATGGCGATCAGCACAGCGGCGGGCGTCCCCGGTTCAGGCACTGCGCGGCGCATGTCGTTGACGAACGGTACGGGCGCGCCCGCGGTAGCAGTCAGGCTGGTGCGCAGCCGTTCAGCGAGGATCATGCCGGGGTCATACTGTCATGGGAAAGAATGCGCCGCCGCTCCACACACCCGGCGGATTGCTGCCATCTTCGAGTGCCATTTCGGCCAGTTCGTAATAGACCGACCGCGTGACCAGTGCCTCCAGCCCACCACGGACGTGCAGATACGGATGCGGCCCCCTTCGACTGCCTGTCTGCGGCAGTCGCTTAGGACAGGCTTCGTCGCGGTCCTCGAACCGCAAAGGGTGCTCTGCATCGGCAACGACGAGATCGCCGGTATTGAGCCGGAACGCCAGCAACCGGTCGCGGCCTGCGCCATCGTTCTTCACTTCAACGGCAACGAACGGAGCGTCGTCGACCACAATGTCAAGTTTTTCGCCCGGCGTCACAAGCACATGCCGCCCATCGGCCTCACGGCGCAGGATGGTCGAGAACAATCGCACCATCGCAGTACGACCGATTGGCGCCCCCTGATGAAACCAGGTGCCATCGCGGGCGATCCGCATCTCGCTGTCGCCGCAATGGGCGGGGTTCCATTTTTCAACCGGGGGCAGGCGCTTGTCGGCAAGCGCCTTTGCAACATCGCTCAGTGACATTGTCGCAAAATCGGGCAGGGCATCCATCGGCATGGTGCCGATCTAGGCGTTGACCTCGCCCAGCGCAAAGGTCCGTGGCCCCAATGCGCCGATACGGGGCAATGTATTGCCATTTCGGGCAAGCAGGCGGTGGCGTTCGACCGGCCCCGGAACGTCCCACTTCCCGGTCACGTCTGTGGTGAATCCGAAAAACCGCCCGTAATATTCGGGATCGCCGATCATCGCCATCGCAGTGTCGGGGGCGGTTGCGATGAGTTTATTCATCAACAAGCGCCCGATGCCGGACCGCTGGCGTCCCGGTGACACTGCAACCGGACCAACCAGGACGACGGGGGCGCTACCGACCACCGCCGGCCAACTTTGTAGGGTGCCGACCAGTTTCCCGCTGTCGAAAGCCGCGAAGCTGAGGCGGTCAATCACCGGCATCCCGGCGCGAATCCGATAGGCTGTGCGGACATGGCGATTCGTGCCGAACGCCTCGTCGAGTAGCGATTCGACCGCGAGCTGGGCAGCGTCAAGCAAGGGAGCAATGTGAAACGTCATGGGGGGCGGGCATCTAGCGGCAATTGCAGGAATTGAAACCGTGCGCCGACACGACTAGGCGGCGGCGTTATGAACGATCTCCTTCAGCTTTGCGTCCACGATCTCGAAGTGCAGGTGCTGACCGGCATTTTTTCGGAAGAGACGCACCTGCCACAGCCGTTACGGATTTCGATCACCGTTGATCTTGATGTTCCCGACCGCTTCGATGTCGATACGCCGCTGTCGGCGTCAAAGAATTACATGGACCTGAAACACGCTGCAACCGCGGCCTTAACGCCGGGCGTGCATTTCGTCCTGATCGAGGCCGTGGCCGACCATATTGCCGACACTTTGATGTTTGGCGACGCCCGCGTGGCCCGGGTCGAGGTGGCCATTGTCAAACTTGCGCTCAGCGAAGCGGACGAATCGATTGGTATTCGTCGAATCCGGCACCGGCTGTGAAGCTCGCGCTCGTTACCGGCGGCCACCGGCGGCTGGGGAGCAGCATTTCGGCACGGCTGGCCGCTGACGGATGGGCAGTAGCAATCCACGGTGCTCATGATGCAGCACCGGATTCGATGCTCGTTGAAGCTTTTGAGCGCAATGGGACGCACTGGGCCGGGTTTGTTGCCGACCTTGGGAATAGCGATGCGGTGGAGGGGCTGATCCCGGGCGTTGCGAGCCATTTCGGCAAATTGCCCGATTTGCTCGTCAATAATGCGTCGCGCTTTGTCGATGATACCGCGGCGACCGCAACGGCAGCCACTCTCGCAGCGCATCATGCTGTAAATATCGCGGCTCCCGTTGCGCTCGCACTCGCGCTTTACCGGGCGGGTGGGCAGGGGGCCGTGGTCAATATCCTCGACCAGCGTATCCGCAACCCGGTACCTGACCAGTTCAGCTATGGCTTGTCGAAGGCGGCACTCGCTTCGGCAACTCGGACACTTGCGGTGTCGCTTGCGCCCCGCATCCGGGTGAATGCAGTGGCGCCCGGTCTGACCCTGCCGACGCCCGACTATAATGACGCATTAATGACGCGAATTTCGGCAGCGATGCCGTTGAAGCGGCTGCCATCCCCGTCCGACATTGCCGACGCCGTCATGTATCTGGCCACGGCGGCAAGCATCACGGGGCAAACCCTTTTCGTTGATGGTGGTGCAAGTCTCAAAAGCTTTGATCGTGACTTCGTCCATCTCTAGGTGCGTGTCCGGGTACAGATGCCCATGCTTTCGATCACAAATTCATAGTCAGCCCGTGCAGCCGTTGCATCATTATCCGATAGATCGGCGATGGTTGCTGCGGGCAGGGTGCGCGGCAAAAAGCAGGCGAGGCGGTACCAGCCGAGCGTGTCACGCATCGGTGCGCGTGCGGCTTCGTCAACAATTTCACCCAGCGCGACTGCCCAGCTTGTCGCTTGGCCCGGTCGACGCAAGATGTTGATCGAAACCGGACGGGCCGTCTCGGTTGTCAGGAAAATCTGCGTTTCGCCTTCGCCGGGTAAGTTTCCGGGGCTGTAAAAGGCGCTGGTAATTCCGGTGACACGCGGCGGGGTATCGGCGGCGAAGCCGCTGGCGACGGTGGCGCGCACGCGGGTCTCAAGTCTGGCACTCCATGGCACCATTGCATCGCGGGCGGCGAGGCGCAGATCGGCGGGACGCCCTGCGACCGGCAGGGCGGCGAGCAAGACCTGAAGCTTCTTTAGCTTGGGCGGCTTGCCCCGCGAATCGAGCGGTACATCGGCAATCCAGCTGACCCGTGGCGGGATGCCGCCAGTACCGCGAATCAGGGCAACGACATCTGCAACGAAATAATAACGAATCATGGATGGACGCGCAGGTGTGTTAGTCGGCTCCTTCACCGGAAGGGCCTCTACGATGCGTGCGGTGACCACAATGGGCGCTGCGAGAAACAAGTCCGCCACGTCCGCATAGCTCCAGTGGTCAGCAGGCGATGCGACCGGTGGCTGCGCAGAAACTGCGGCTTTTCCGGTACTTGCGAGACATAAACTGCAAACGATTACCAGGTAAAATGTACAATAGACCGCTACGTTTTGGCGGCGCTGTTGGTTAAATCCGTTCACTGAAATCTCGCTGCCATGTTTCAAAGTCGCCTAATCGAAAGCAGGGGAAAAGGCGATTGCGCCGCGCACGGCTCGTCGATAGAGTTTAACCGTTCATCCGGAAGCAGGGTCGCTATCCGGCGGAATGAAGGGCTGGGCGTTATCGGTAATAACCGACGCACAAGTGTCCCTCGGGAATTGAGTTGGAGGGAGTTAAAGAGCTGAATGGCCTACACTGACCCGAAACCGATGTCGCAATCGCGCATTTGGTCGATCATCCTCGTCGTCTTGATCCACGCGCTTGGCCTTTATGCCATGCTCAACGGTGGGTATGAGGTGGTGAAAAAGAAACTGACCGAGCTCGAAGTAATCGACGTCAAAACGCCGCCGCCGCCGCCAAAGCCATTGCCGCCGCCGCCGCCGCCGGACTTGAAACTCCCGCCGCCGCCGGTCGTGCCGCCGCCGTTGGTCCAGACCAACACGCCGCCACCGCCGTCGGCCATTGTGTATCAGCCAACGCCACCACCGGTCTATGTACCTGCGCCAGCCGCGCCGGTCATCACGCCGCCTGCACCGCCACAGGTTGCCGTCCGGCTGACACCGCGTGGCAGTCCGGGCAGCTGGGTGACGAACGACGACTATCCGCCGTCGGCACAGCGTGACGGGGTCGAAGGTGTAACGGGATTCACGTTGGCCGTTGGCCCTGACGGAAAGGTAACCGGATGTTCGGTGACCGGTTCCAGCGGGTCATCGCTTCTCGATGATACGGCATGTCGCCTTCTGACACGCCGTGCGCGGTTCAACGCGGCCAAGGATGCTGGAGGAACGGCAATTTCGTCGTCCTACTCCGGTCGCTTCCGGTGGCAGATCCAGAAGTAATTCAGAAACCAATCGGGTCGTGATGGCCCAACGCTAACCAACGCACATAATTCATAGGGAAGAAATAATATGCTCATCCAAATCGCTGCCGCTGTTGCCGGTGCTGCTCCCGCAGGGGCCGAATACGGTCTCCTGCCCGCCCTCAAAGAAGGCGGACCTGTTACGATCATCACATTCGGCATCATGGTGCTGATGTCGGTCGGCACATTGTTCATCTTTTTCGTCAAGCTGTGGGAGCAGCAGAAGGTCATCAAGCAGGGCGAACAAATCCGTGCTTCGTTCTGGAACCATTCATCGCTTCAGGAAGCCGCGGCCAAGGTCGAGAAGGATACGCCCTATCGCCAGATCATCGACGACGGCCTGCGCGCACAAGAGCAGCATAACCTGCTCTCCGATGCACAGGACCAGCACGACTGGACCGCGATCGTCATGACGCGCGCCCGCCTCGCTATTGAATCGAAGCTTAAGGGCGGCCTGTCGTTCCTTGCGACTGTTGGTTCGACTGCACCGTTCGTCGGACTGTTCGGGACCGTCATGGGTATTCTGACCGCGCTGGTGAAAATCGGTGCCGCCGGACAGGCCTCGATCGATACCGTTGCCGGACCCGTCGGTGAGGCGCTTTACATGACTGCCATCGGTCTCGGCGTCGCAGTTCCTGCCGTGCTTGCCTACAACTGGCTGCAGGCCCGCAACAAGGCGATTTCCGAGCACATGGCTGCCTTCGTCAACCACATTCAGGCCTATATGTCCTCGAACGGTGCAGTGAAGCCGCTGGTCGCACGCGGTGCAGCAAAGGCAGCTCCCGCGAAATCAGCTCCCGCCAAGGCCTGATCCAACGACGCTCCGGGCGGCAGCATCGGCTGCCGCCCACCGATTTTACCGACAGGATTATCGATTATGTCAATGAGTGTAGGCGGCGAGGAAGACGGCGAAGAAAAGCCGATGTCGGAAATCAACACAACGCCGTTGGTGGACATCATGCTCGTCTTGCTGATCATCTTTCTGATCACCGTGCCCGTTGTGGTGCAATCCGTGAAGCTCCAGCTGCCCAACGTGCGGTTTGACGCGACGACGACGAAGCCAGAAAATGTTTCGCTGTCGATCCGTGGCGGACCTAACAACACGTGCGAAGTTTATTGGAATATGACCCGCGTCGATTCGACCGAACTGCTCGATCGCGCGGTAAACAAGCTGAAGCTGGAGATCGAAAAACAGGGGGGGTTCAATGCGCCCGGTATCGAGCTGCCAGAGGCGCACATCCGGGGCGACGTCAATACGCCTTACATGTGCATCGGTGGCGCGATCTATAATATGCAACTGGCCGGATTTCAGAAGGTCGGCTTTATTTCCGAACCGCCAGCAGGCGGCACGACCCGCATCTGATCCGGCTTAGGATCACGCGCGTCACTTTGAAGGAAGAATATTCGCTATGGCAATGAGTGCAGGCCAAGACGACGGCGAACCGATTATGGAAATGAACACGACGCCGTTGATCGACGTCATGCTCGTTCTCATCATCATGTTCATCATCACCATTCCGATCCAGACCCATGCGGTGAAGATCAATCTTCCGGTGAACAATCCAAACCCGCCGCCGGTAATCATCAAACCCGATAAAAACATCGTATCGGTGGACACACAAAACAATATTACGTGGAACGGGTCGCCGATCGATCTTGCCACGCTGCGCAACTATCTTGACCAGACCAAGGCGTTGCCGGTCGAGCCTGAGCTGCACATCCAGCCCGATCCTTATGCCCGTTATGCGCGTGTCGACGAAATGCTCGCTGTGGTGAAAAAGTCGGAAGTGACCAAAGTCGGCTTCGTCGACAACGAGAAATACGCGAATTTTTCGAAATAGGCTTAGCGTCGGTCGAAAAGTTCAAGGGCGGGTCGGCAACGGCCCGCCCTTTTCCGTGGGGCAATCCCGCTTGCCAGTCGGCCCGGTTTGCAGGCACCACAGCGCCATGACCATATTGCGCGAAAACGAGAATTGCTGGCGGATCGCCCGTGCCGAGCGCATGGCCGTGATGGTCGATGCCGATATTTATTTCCGGCTAGCCCGTGACGCATTTCTGCAGGCCGAGCGCCGGATCATGCTTGTCGGCTGGGATTTCGATGCCCGTATTCGCCTGACCAACGGGGAACGCCTGCCGGGTGAACCCGATAATGTTGGCGAATTCCTGTACTGGCTGGTCGAGCGTCGCCCGGAGTTAGAGCTGTATCTGCTCCGTTGGGATGTCGGTGCAATCAAGGCACTGAGGCGTGGTTCGACAGTATTCACCGTCCTCAAATGGATGCGGCATCCGCGTATCCACACTAAGCTCGATGGTGCTCATCCACCGGCGGCGTCACACCACCAGAAAATTGTATCGATCGACGACGCCTTTGCGTTTTGTGGCGGCATCGACATGACGGGAGATCGTTGGGACACACGCGACCACCACGACGATGATCCGGGGCGCATTGGTCCAAATGGCGCCGCCTACATGCCGTGGCACGATGCATCATCAGCACTGGCGGGTCCGGCTGCGGCGACGCTTGGCGAGCTTTGCCGCGAACGCTGGAAGCGTGCGACTGGAGAGACGCTCGAAGCGATCTCGCAGGATGCCGACATCTGGCCGGCCGCGCTCGACGCGCAGTTTCGCGATGTCGATGTCGGTATCGCGCGGACTTCTCCGGCAATCGATGACTACCTGCCCGCGTATGAAATCGAGGCATTGTTCGTTGACCAAATCGCTGCGGCGCGAACGGCGATCTACATGGAGAGCCAGTATTTCGCATCACGCAAGGTAGCGGAGGCAATCGCTCGCCGCCTTGACGAACTTGACGGTCCAGAGATTGTCATCGTCAACCCGCACACGGCACAGGGATGGCTCGAACCGGTTGCAATGGACTCCGCTCGTGCCCGCCTGATGGAGGCACTCCGCCGGCGCGATAAGCACGGGCGGCTGAAAATGTATCATCCGGTCACAACCGCCGGTGCGCCGATCTACGTCCACGCCAAAATCGCGTTCATCGACGACCGCCAGCTGCGGATCGGGTCCGCAAATCTCAACAACCGTTCGATGCGACTGGATTCCGAATGCGATGTCATTGTCGAGGCGGCGCAAGGAGGCGAAACCATCATCAGGACTGCAATTGCGGCGATGCGGGATGATCTGTTGGCGGAGCATTTGGGCGTTTCAGCGGAAACGGTCACGACAGCAGTCGCCAATACCGGCTCGCTCATCGCGGCTGTCGAGCAGCTGCGCAGTGAAGGGCGTACCCTCGTTCCCTATGAAGTGCCCGACCTGTCCGCTGTCGAGGCCTATCTGGCTGACCACGAAGTCCTCGACCCCGAAGGACCGGACGAAATGTTCGAGGCGCTCAGCGCCAGAGGTCTATTCCGCCGGTTGCGGAAGCCGAAGAGCTAAGCCGCCATTCCTTCGAACTGCAACCGCGCCAGCCGCTCGTACAGCCCGCCAGATCGCGCCAGCTGGTCGTGCGTGCCCTGTTCGACGATCTGCCCGCCCTCCATCACTACAATGCGGTCGGCGGCGCGCACCGTTGCCAGACGGTGGGCGATGACGATGGTCGTGCGCGTATGCATCAGCCGGTCGAACGCATCCTGCACCAGCCGCTCGCTTTCGGCGTCGAGTGCCGAAGTCGCCTCGTCGAGCAGCAGAATCGGGGCGTCGCGCAGGATCGCGCGGGCAATCGCCAGCCGCTGGCGTTGCCCCCCTGACAGACGTGCCCCCCCTTCGCCCATGAAAGTGTCGAGACCCTCCGGCAGCTTTTTCAGGAACTCCGCCGCATTGGCGTTTTCTGCGGCAGCCCACAGCTCCGCGTCGGTTGCGTCCCAGCGCCCATAGCGCAGGTTATCGCGTGCCGACGCGGCAAAAATCACGGTTTCCTGCGGCACCATGGCAATGCGCGCACGCGCCCATGCCGGGTCAGTTGTTGGCAGGGCAACGCCGTCGATGCTGACGGTGCCCGATGCCGGATCGTAGAACCGCTGGATGAGCTGGAAGAGGGTCGTCTTTCCCGCACCCGACGGCCCGACCACCGCGACAGTCTCGCCCGGTTGAATATCGAGCGAGAAATCGTCGAGCGCGCTGACCTCTGGCCGGGTCGGATAGCGAAAGCTGACATGGTCGAATGTGACGCGGCCTTGTGCCGGTTCGGGCATCTTCACCGGGTTGACCGGGGCGGCAATGCCCGGTTCTTCGTTGAGCAATTCGCCCAACCGGCCAGCGGCACCTGCACCGCGGAGCAGATCGCCATAAACCTCGGCCAGCGCGCCAAACGAGCCGGCTACCAGGCCGCCATAAAGGACAAAGGCAGCAATCGTCCCGCCGGTGATATTGCCCGCCTTGACATCAATCGCGCCCTGCCAAATGACGGCAGTGATCGACGAAAACATCAGGAAAATTACTATCGCGGTCATGACCGCGCGCAAGCCGATACGCCGCTTCGCGACGCCAAATACGGTCTCGACTGCGCCAACAAAGCGCCCGCCCTCACGGCCTTCCTGCCCGAACGCCTGGACGACCTTCATCGCACCGAGCACTTCATCGACCATCGCGCCAACGTCGGCCACACGGTCCTGGCTGCTGCGTGAGACCGCACGGACACGGCGACCGAGGAGAATGATCGGCACAAGAATTGCCGGAATCGCGAACAGCATCAATCCGGCAAGCTTCGGCGACAAATACAGCAGGACGCCAATGCCGCCGACCGCCATGACCATGTTCCTGAGCGCAACCGAGGTCGTCGTTCCCACCACTTGCTCGATGACTGTGGTGTCGGCTGTGAGCCGCGACGCGATTTCGGAGGGGCGGTTCTCTTCGAAATAGCTGGGTGACAGGCGCAGTAGATTGGCCTGAACCGCGATACGCAGATCGGCAACGACGCGCTCGCCGAGCCACGACACAAAATAAAAGCGCATGGCCGTGGCAATCGCCATCACGACGACCAGCATCAACAGATATTCAAACCAGCGCGCAATATCGCCTGATCCGCTTAAAAAACCGCGGTCGATGATAAGCTTGAAGCTGTACGGCACCCCCAAGGTCGCGGCGGCGGCGACGAACAGTGAAAGCGCCGCACCGGCAATTTGCGCTGGATAACGGGCGGCAATGCGCCAAATCATCCTCAGATTGCCGATCTTGCGGCTCGGCGGGGGCAAATCAGCTGTCGGTATAACCATGGGCCGCGCCTAGCAGCGTTCGCTATCCGTCTCAATCCGCAACGCAGC
>JANNCK010000352.1:0-2776 GCA_031386545.1 Sphingomonadales bacterium | reverse complement strand
CCAGTCCAGCGCGAAAGTGACGTCATGAGGGCATCCATGCGGAACGCTTGCGGGGTTTGAATCCTCAGCAAGCCGCTGCGGTCTACCGTCTCGCCCATCACCGCATCACCACTCGCGAGGCTATCAGCCACGGGCAGAACGGGTACCGCGCCATCATAGGTGGCAAGCGCGGCAATCAAGTCATCAAGCACGGCACGAGGCAGGAGCGGGCGGGCGGCATCGTGCACAAGCACCTTGTCGAACCCACCGGTATCACTGATCGCGGCCAGCCCGTTCCGCACCGAGTCCTGCCGTGTCGCTCCGCCAGTAACGACGCCCGCAACCTCACGCGGCCCTAGGGCGACGGTGAGCGCGCCTTGCTGCCCGTCAGCGACCACAACAAACACCGGCAAGTCACCAAATGCATCGACCGCACGCGCAATAATGGAAGTGCCGCCTAGCGTGGCAAATTGCTTCGGCACAGCACCGCCCGCCCGCTCCCCGCGTCCGGCGGCAACAATCAGGATAGCGGTGTCATGGCGCATCGCGCTTGCTCTAGGCGCGCCCGCGCTTGCCCGCCAGCGCGAATAAAGCTACGGCGATGCCTCATTTTTGGGCAATTTAGACGTGCAGCGCATCCACCCTATCCACATCGGCAATATCCGTATCGACGTGCCTGTCGTGCTCGCGCCGATGACGGGCGTGACCGATATGCCATTCCGGCGGGTCGTAAAGCGCTATGGGTCGGGGCTTAACGTCACCGAGATGGTCGCGTCGCAGGCCATGATCCGCGAGACGCGCCAGTCGCTACAAAAGGCCGCGTGGCACGCAACCGAAGAACCGGTGTCGATGCAGCTTGCGGGTTGTACCCCTCACGAAATGGCCGAAGCCGCCAAACTCAACGCAGACCGCGGGGCGGCGATCATCGACATCAACATGGGTTGTCCGGTGAAAAAGGTCGTGAACGGCGACGCGGGCTCCGCGCTCATGCGCGACCTGCCGCTGGCGGCCTCGCTGATCGACGCCGTCGTGAAAGCGGTTGATGTGCCGGTCACGGTCAAGATGCGGATGGGCTGGGACCACACCCGCCTCAACGCGCCCGAACTCGCGCATATCGCCGAGGATTTGGGCGCAAAGCTCATCACTGTCCACGGGCGCACCCGCAACCAGATGTACCGCGATAGCGCCGACTGGGCGTTCGTCCGCAAGGTCAAGGATGCGGTCCGCATTCCCGTTATCGTCAATGGCGACATTTGTTCGCTCGACGATGCGGTGACGGCGCTCGACCAGTCAGGCGCAGACGGCGTGATGATCGGGCGGGGCGCCTATGGCCGCCCGTGGTTGCTCGGCCAGACCATGGCGTATCTGACCGAGGGGCGGCGCATCACCGATCCCAGTATCGAAGAGCAATATCATTTGATTATAGAGCATTACAGGATGATGCTCGACCATTATGGTGAAGTGACCGGGGTTAATATGGCCCGCAAACATATCGGCTGGTACACCAAGGGGCTGCATGGCTCCGCCGAGTTCCGCAACCATGTGAACCAGATTCCCGATTCAAAAACAGTGCTCGCGATGCTCGACGAGTTCTACGCGCCGTGGCGCTCGCGCGCAGCAGCCTGACCGACGTCGGTCAACCTTCGGCGGAGGCGCTCGTAGCGGCGCTGCCCACCGCCCTGCTTGTGCTCGACGGGGACGGATGCGTGGCGAGCGTGAACGCAGCGGCGGAGATGCTGCTGAACGCAAGCGCCACCCATTTGCTGCACAAACCGCTCGGCATTGTGATCCGCATCCCGCAGGCTTGCCATGATGGCCTGCGCGAGGAATCGGTGTTCGCGGCTTATGATTGCCAGCTCGAAACCGCGCGCGGTGTGCGGTTGCGAGCCGATTTCCATGCGACGCCCTTGTCCGATCATCCCGGCTGGCGGCTCGTAACCCTGCAAAGCGCGACCGCTGCCCAAGCGATGGGCCAGCAATTCGACCGTCCCGACCGCAGCCGTTCGGCCATTGGCGCGGCGGCAATGCTCGCCCACGAGATCAAGAACCCGTTGTCGGGTATCCGCGGCGCGGCGCAGCTGCTTGACGCCCATGTCGGGTCAGAACGCGAGGGCGGGGGCAGCGACCTAACCCGCCTGATCCGAGACGAGGTCGATCGCGTGACGTCGCTGATCGACCGGATGGAAGCGTTCACCGACAGCCGCCCGGTCGAGCGTACCGCGCAAAATCTCTATGCTATCCTCGAACATACTCGCGCTGTGGCGGCGGCCGGGTTCGGGGACCGCATCGACATTCTCGACGCCTATGATCCGTCGCTCCCCTCCGTCCTTGTCCATCGGGATTCGCTTGTCCAAGTGTTGTTGAACCTCATCAAAAATGCCGCCGAAGCGGTGCCCGAGGGGCAGCGTGGCACCGTCACGCTGACCACCCGCTATCGCCAGGGTGTCTCGGTTGCCAGCGGCGCGGCCGGAAGCGGTGAACGCCGCGCGCTGCCCATCGAGGTTGGCGTCGTCGATGATGGCCCGGGGCCATCCGACGAAATTGTCGATCATTTGTTCGAACCATTTGTCTCGTCAAAGTCGTCAGGACGCGGCCTCGGCCTTGCACTCGTTGACAAGCTTGTTCGCGACAACGGCGGCATCGTCCAGTTCGCGCGTGACGGCACACCACCCAAATCAGTGAGGTCTCAACTTTGACGATGGCTGCAATGGAAAAAAGCGAAAGCTTGCCGATGCCCTTCCGGCCCATTGGCCGTCTGTTTTTTTTGGTCAGTCCCGGCTGGACATCCCGCCTTCGG
>JANNCK010000339.1:0-3144 GCA_031386545.1 Sphingomonadales bacterium | reverse complement strand
AGCCCGAGCGCGAGACACTCCGCCCCGTCGAGCCGCGCGCCAGTCAAAGCGAGGAACTTGCCGACTTGTCCCGGCAGCCGCGACAGATACCAACCGCCGCCGACATCGGGAAACAGGCCGATCCCCGTTTCGGGCATGGCGAAACGCGTGTTCCCGGTCGCGACGCGGTAGGTGCACGGCAGCGCAATCCCGACGCCGCCGCCCATCACAATGCCGTCCATAAAGGCGATGGTCGGCTTGGCATAGGTGAACAACCGGTGGTTCATCCGGTATTCGGCATGGAAGAATGCGCGCGCATCGCAGCCATCGCTCTGCCCGCTTTCCGCCAGCATCCGGATGTCGCCGCCCGCGCAAAAGCCGCGCCCGTCGGCATGATCGACGGCAACGGCGGCAATGCTCTTATCCCGCTCGAATTCAGCCAGCGCGGCGGTAATGCCCAGACACATAACGGTGGTCAGCGCATGAAGTGCTTTCGGGCGGTTCAGCCGGATGCGACCGAGGCGACCTTGCTTGGTGATGATAAGGTCGGTCACGCCGTCAGCTCGAGTTCGGCATCGAACACGTCCCAGCGATTGCCGAACTTGTCCCGCATGACAACCAAGCGTCCATAGCTTTCGCGCCGTTCGGACTCCACAACCTCTATCCCGTTCGCCATCCAGCGCGCTAGGGCTGCATCGAAGCCAAGCACCTTCAGGAAAAACGCGACGCTGCCTCCTGCGTGCCGGCCGATAACGTTGCGCTGCTCGACGGTGACCGCTTGAACGAGCCTCAGGCGCCCTCCGCCGTCGGGTGCGATTTCGACCCAGCGATGGCCTGAAACGTGATGGCTATCGCGCGCAAGTTTGAAGCCCCATCCGTTGGTGAAGTGCGCGATCCCGTCGTCCATATCGGGCACGACGAGTGACACCATAAAGAGCGAAGCGCCTGTCACTGCCGTGTCAACTCGCGCCCGACGATCATCCGCATGATCTGGTTAGTGCCTTCCAGGATCGAATGTACCCGCAGGTCACGCCAAAAGCGTTCGATGGGATAGTCCTGCAGATAGCCATAGCCGCCGAACAATTGCAGCGCGTCGTTGGCGACTTTCGACCCGGTATCGGTCGCCAGCCGCTTGGCCATTGCCGAAAAGCGCGACTTGTCGGGTGCGTTCGCCGTCACCTTCGCCGCCGCCATATAGAGCAGCGCACGCGCCGCCTCCAGATCGGTCGCCATGTCGGCCAGCATGAACTGGGTGTTCTGGAAATCGGCGATGGGCTTGCCGAACTGTTGGCGGTCCTTGGTATAGGAAATCGCCTCGTCCAGGCATCGCTGCGCCCCGCCCAGCGATGCCGCGCCGATATTGATGCGCCCGCCGTCGAGTCCCATCATCGCAAAGCGAAAGCCGTCCCCCTCCGCCCCGACGCGGTTGGCGACCGGCACGCGGACGTTATCGAAAATGACTTGCGCAGTGGGTGACGCGTGCCAGCCGAGCTTCTTTTCGGGCGCACCGAAGCTGAGGCCTTCCATGCCCTTTTCGATCACGAGGCATGAGACGCCCTTCGGCCCATCCATCCCGGTACGCACCATCGTGACGTAAATGTCGTTGACGCCCGCGCCGCTGATGAACTGCTTGGTGCCGTTGACGACATAATGGTCGCCATCCAGCCGCGCAGACGTCTTCATCGCCGCCGCGTCCGACCCGCTGCCCGGTTCGGTCAGGCAATAGGAGGCGAACTTGTCCATGCCGACGAGGTCGGGCAGGAATTTCGCCTTTAGGTCGGGCGATCCGAAACAGTCGATCATCCACGCTGCCATATTGTGGATCGAAATGAACGAGGACGTTGCCGGACATCCATACGCCATTGCTTCCATAATGAGCGCCGCTTCGAGCCGCCCGAGGCCGATGCCGCCACTTTCTTCGCTGACATAGATCGACGCAAAGCCGATTTCCGCTGCCGATTTGATGACGTCGCGGGGAAAGAAATGTTTTTCGTCCCATTCCGCCGCGTGCGGCGTAATGGCGTCGGCGGTGAATTTGCGCGCCATATCCTGGATCGCGCGCTGGTCGTCTGTCAGGTCGAACTGGGTCATTTTCTCTGCCACTTTTGAATGGCGCTACAAAGGCTGTTCGGGCTTGCAGGTCAACCGTTTGCGCAGCTTTGTATCGGGTTAAAAATGCCCGGCCGCTTTATCGGCTAGCTAAGGTTACCCCTTGGCCCGCGCTGCATGGCGGCGTGATTGCAACAGCGATGGCGCGCCCGAGTGGATTCGAACCACTGGCCTCAAGATTAGAAGTCTCGTGCTCTATCCAACTGAGCTACGGGCGCGCAATTCGCTTTGGCCGTTGTGCCCTAGCCCGAAACCGCTCTAGGCTCAAAGGCATGAACACGGGGGACTTACCAAAACACGTCAGCGCGCGCGATGTCGGGCGTGATGGCTTTCGTTATTTCGATTTCATGATGGCCGCATTTGTGGCGATCCTGCTGCTGTCGAACGTCATCGGCGCGGCGAAACCGGCGCAAGTCTGGGGTTTTACCTTTGGCGCGGGCATATTGTTTTTCCCGCTCAGCTATTTGCTCGGCGACATATTGACCGAAGTCTACGGCTATGGCCGCGCGCGGCGCTGCGTCTGGGCGGGCTTTGCGGCGGTGTTGTTTATGGCGTTTATGTCGTGGGTTGTCGTGTCACTGCCGCCTGCGCCCGGCTGGGACGGGCAAGCGGCCTATGATAGCGTGTTCGGCCAGGTGCCACGCATCGTGCTCGCCTCGGTCGCGGCGTTCTGGGCGGGTGAGTTCGTCAACGCCTTCGTCATGGCGAAGATGAAAATTGCGACGCAGGGCAAGCACCTGTGGACGCGGACAATCGGCTCGACGGTGTTCGGGCAGGGTATCGACAGCTTGATCTTTTACCCGCTGGCGTTTCTTGGCGTGTGGGAGACATCGACGGTGGTGTCGGTCATGGCCGTCAACTGGGCGCTGAAAGTATTGTGGGAAATCCTGCTGACCCCGGTGACCTATACGGTCGTTGGCTTCCTCAAGCGCCGCGAAGGCGTCGATGTCTTCGACGAGGGCACCAACTTCACGCCGTTCAGCGCGCGGGTTTAGGCGAGCTCCAGCAACCCTTCGAACAACCGCCACCCATCGGTGCCGCCGTGCGCGGCCTCGA
>JANNCK010000327.1:0-5666 GCA_031386545.1 Sphingomonadales bacterium | reverse complement strand
GGGCTCGTTATCGGCGTGGGTCAGGCCGATGATGACGACATGGACATGCGCCTTGCCCCGCGCCTCGCTGCCCCAGCTGAACGTGCGGTGCGCGAACGCGATTTCGAGGTGGTAGCGGTCGAACAATATCGGCCACAGCTGCGCGACCTGTTCGCCCTGGGTGATCGAATTGGTCGAAACGAATGCAATGCGGATACGGCGGTTGGCGATACTCCCCACCCCAGCGCCGTCATGCTGAACTTGTTTCAGCATCCACCCCTCAGCGTTTGGCGTCGTCTCGGGCGGAGGGGTGGACCCTGAAACAAGTTCAGGGTGACGATCTCTGGATGGCAGTCCCCCCACCCCATTCACATACGCCCCCGCCTTCAAAAACCACGCCGCGACATAATCGAGCGTCCCGCCACTCCCGCCCAGCCCCGCGATCCGCCGCACCTGCGCGCGTTGCGCCTCGCTCTGGAACTTCGCGCCTACGAACGGCGGATTGCCCATCACATAGCTACACCGCGCGGGCGGCAGCACCTCGGCCCAGTCGACCTCCAGCGCATCGCCGTGGCGGATTGTGGCCGATTGTTTCAGCGGGATCCGCGCGAACGACTGGCCGAAGGCGAGCGAGACTTCATTGTTGGCGAGGTGATCGGCCATCCACATCGCGACCTCGGCAATGCGCGCCGGAAATTCCTCATATTCGATGCCATAGAATTGATCGACGTTGACGAGGCTGAACAACGACGTGTCGGTCACTCTCTGCCCGTCCCACAGCGCGTGCAGCACGGCCAATTCGAGCGCGCGCAATTCGCGATAGGCAATAACGAGGAAATTGCCGCACCCGCACGCCGGATCGAGGAAGGTCAGCCGCGCCAGTTTGCGCTGGAATTCCTGCAATGCGGCGACCCGCCCGGTCTTGCGTGCGTCGATCTTGGCGAATTCGGCCTTCAGATCGTCGAGGAACAGTGGGCCGATGACCTTCAGGATATTGGCCTCGCTGGTATAGTGCGCGCCCTTCGCCCGGCGTTCCTTGGCGTCCATCACTGACTGGAACAGCGACCCGAATATGGCGGGGGAGACCTTGCCCCAGTCGAACCGGGCGGCATCGAGCAGCATCTCGCGCATCGCCTTGTCGAACCCCGGCGTGCGGATGCTGCCCGCAAACAGCGCGCCGTTGACATAGGGAAACTGGCGCAGCTCGGCGCGCAAGGTCGTCTGGCGCTTGTCCTCGGCGCAATCGAGAATGTCGAACAGTTCGATCAGCGTCGAACCCGTGTCGCGCCCGTCCTCGCGCGTGTCGGCCTCGATCAGCTGGAGGAAAATGTCCTTGGGCTCGAAAATGCCGGTGTCGTCGGCGAACAGGCAGAACAGCAGCCGGACGAGCAATTGTTCCAGATCGTGTCCGGTATAATTCGCCGCCTCCAGCGCGTCGTGCAGGCGGCCCATCAGCTCCGCTGCCTTGATGTTCACCGCCGCCTGCGTGCCGAAACTGACCCGGCGACCGAGGATAAACGCAAAAGACTCAATGTGTTTGTGGAGATCGGGGAGTGCGAAGCTGGTGGCGCGGCCCGTTTCCAGATCGAGCAGGTTCCACGTCTGGAAATCGCACGTCAGGACGTAGCGCGGCTGGTCCTCCGCCCGGATGCCGTCGATGTAATCCATCGCCTGCACGCCCGCCCGATCCAAGGCTTTCAGGTCGAGGCGCGCACTTTTCTGTTCGACCAGCAGCGTCTTGGGCCAGAACAGGTCCATGAAGCCGTGCTTTTCGTTGAGCAGCTTGACCCGCTGTTCATAGGTCGCAACCTGTCGCCGCTTGACCCCGAAAATCTCGAAAAAGTCATTATAAAAGGTCTGGGTTTCGCCCTTTTCATAATGCGCGTCCGCGTGTTCTTCGCTGAACGCCTTGGCCCGCCGCTTGATCTCGTCCCAGCCTAACCGCACGCGTCGCTCCTCTGTCGTGCCCCCGACCTAGCCCGCCCCCCGAAGCCGCGCCACCCCCGCGCGGTCGTCGTTCATGCAACGATCTGTGCTGGCGATGCGTTGAGCGCCCACTTCACCGGAAAAAAGGAACACCTCATGCGACGTCTCGCCCTTCTCCTCGCGCTCGCCACCACCACGGCGGGCCTCGCCGTTGCCGCCCCTGCCGTCGCGCAGACCCGCGCCGAAGATGCCCGCTTTGCCACTGCACAGGACCGTATGGACCGTGAACTCGCGCTGTTCCGTGCCGAGTCAGACCGCTACCGCGCCGCGCGCAACAACGACCGTCGCGGCGGTTATCGCGACCGGAACTACAACAACGGCCGGTATGACAATGGTCAGTATAATAACGGCCAATACAACGATGAACGCGTCGAAACCGACTATGAGCCGTCGCGCTATTATCGTGACGATGCCCGCTATCAGGAGCGCGTGCTGGCGTCGGACGACCGCGTGTACCGCGGCAACGATGGCCGCTATTACTGCAAGCGCAGCGACGGCACGACCGGCCTCATCATCGGCGCGGCCGGTGGTGGTGTCCTTGGCAATGTGATCGACGGCGGGCGTTCGCGCACGGTCGGCACGCTGATCGGGGCGGCACTTGGCGGTCTTGCCGGACGCGCGATCGAGCGCAACCAGGCGGAAGTGCGCTGTCGCTAACGGAATGGGGGGCGGCGCGCACGGCGTCGCCCCTACACCCGCACCACAACCCCAACATCAGGCGATGTCCGCCCCTCGACTGCGGCAACCCACGCCGGGATCGCCTCGGCCAGTCCCGCAACTTCCGCTATTTTCACCAGCTTGGCCGCATCGCCCGCGAACGCGCGCCAGCGGTCGGCCACCGCCAGCTGGAACCCCTTTGGCCCCAGCTCGGCAATCGTCGTCGCGACATGGTCGGGCGCAAAGAACAGCACCGGCTTTGGCCCTGAAATCTCGCGCGCGCCAAACCCGCCGCGATGCTGCCAATCAGTCACGCCGACGAGGCAGGAGTATTTCAGATCATCGCCGACCACCGCGTGCAGCACCGCCAGCGTCGCGCCATTGCCCGCGAAATCGACCGACACCGCTGTGCCGCTGCCGATCTCGCCCATCTCGTCATAGCCCAGCACGACATCATACAGCCCGGTCCGCTCGACGAAGCCGATGTTCTTGGCAGAGGTCAGCCCGATCCGCTGAATATCCGGCGACGCCGCCCGCGCGACATGGGCCAGCGCCATCGCGGTCTTTGACGAGGCACTGGTAACGATCAGCCGTTCCGCGCCGTGCCAGCTGTCCCCGTTTTCATTCGCGCGCCGGAACATCGCCTCGATCAAGAAACTGGTCAAAAATAATGGCTCGAAAACGGCACGCACATCCTCGCCGCCCGGCACATGCCCCGGGTCAGCGTTCAACCGCCGGTACTGGTTATACACCGCCGCCCGCGCCTGCCGGTGCGCCGCGCCATCGGTGAACCCGCCCGCGCTGGTCCGCACCGGCTCGACCACCAGATGCGTCGCTATCGGCAAATAGCCATAGACCCGCTCGCCCGCGGCCAGCTCCGTATCACCTGCGTCAATTACGGTCGCATGGCCCCACACCGGCACGATCCCGCGCTCTGGACCCCGCCCCTCCCCCGCCGGAAAAAAGTCCCAATAGCCAAAAGCATCGCCAATGGCGGCATAGGTCACATTATTGGCGGTGACCGCAAACTGGTCGATTTTCAGCAACGCCTGCCCGGCGCCCAGCGGTGCCACCGCAACATCGTCCAGCGTCGCCTCGGCAATCGCACTGCGCGCAACGGTAATCTGGTGGGACACGATCTTTCTCCTTATTCTTACCCGAGCGTAGTCGAGGGACTACACCGAGCGTAGTCGAGGTGCCTTGCCAACCGTGCGGTATTCTCGACTTCGCTCGAATTAGTCCCTCGACTGCGCTCGGGAAAGTCGAATTGTTGCCCCCCCTAGCCCTGCCGCCACATTCCGTTAAGCGCATCCCCGCATGACCGCCATCGAAGCCATCGCCGTTGCCCTCGGCCTCATCAACATCGTGCTGATCGTGCGGCGCAGCGTGTGGAACTACCCGTTCGGCATCGCGATGGTCGTGCTTTACGCGCATATCTTCTGGAAGGCGCAATTGTTCAGCGACGCCGGGCTTCAGGTCTTTTTCCTCATCGTCCAACTCTATGGCTGGCTGGCCTGGGCGCAGCACCGCGAAGGTGACGGCAGTGTCGTCGTCCGCGAACTCGGCCCCCCCAGCCGCCTCGGCTGGCTATTCGGCTCGCTGCTCGTGACACTCGCCTGGGGCACGATCATGCAGCAGTGGACGACCGCCAGCTTTCCCTATTGGGACGCCGCGGTCGCGATGCTCAGCGTCGTCGCGCAATTGCTGATGACGTGGCGCTATGTCGAGAATTGGTGGTGGTGGATCGCCGTCGATGTGCTGTCGATCGGGCTGTACGCGGCCAAGGGGCTGTGGCTGACGACCGGCCTCTACGGTGTTTTCCTGATCCTCGCCGTCCTTGGCCTGTTGCAATGGCGGCGGCATTTGAGCGACGCAGCAGAAATGGCGTGACCGCCGACACACGAGCCCCCCCCAAACGCGTACCCGGCACACGCGTGCAACGCATCTGCCTGCACGGCCCCGAAAGCGTCGGCAAATCCCGGCTCGCGGTACAACTCGCCACGCATTTCGGCACGGTGTTCGTGCCCGAATATGGCCGCACCTATTGCGAGCAACACGGCACCGACCTGACCGGCGACCAGCTCGTTGAGATCGCCCGCACCCAGCAGGCGAGGGCCGATGCCGCCGTGCCACAAGCCAGCCCCCTGCTCATCCTTGACACCGATCCGCTGATGACGGCGGTCTGGGCCGAAATGATGACCGGTACCCGCGACCCGTGGTTCGCCACCTTCACCGACACCGCCGACCTCTATTTGCTCTGCGACATCGACTTGCCATGGGTCGGCGACGGGACGCGGATTTACGGCGACACGGCAACGCGCGAACGCTTTTTCGTGGCCTGCCGCGCCGAACTGGTTGCGCGCGGCGTCAACTGGGCACTGGTCTCGGGCACCGGCGACGCGCGGCTGTTCAACGCGATTGCGCAGATTAGAAGATTTCAACCAGATCTTGGATAATTCCTCCCCCGAACGGGGAGGTGGCAGCCCGCTTGGGCTGACGGAGGGGTCGGCTCCAACTTGCCAAGGCCATGCGCGTCGCGAGCGCCCCCTCCGGCGCTGCGTGCCACCTCCCCGTTCCGGAGAGGAGTTAAACGGTGACATTGCGGCTTATCCCCCTGGCAACCGATAAAAGTCGGCCACTCGGTCAAGCGCCATCCCCAGCACCAGCCGTCCGCTACGCGCCGGCCAGCCCAGCGCCCGTTCGGCATCGGGTATGGTTTCGCACGCGCACACTGTCCGCCACAAAATATCCGAAAGGCCCGCCCCCGCCGCCGTAATTGCCGCATCGAACCGTTGCTTGGCAGCAACCTGTGCCGTCGTCCGTTCGAGCGCATCGGGAGCAAGGCCCCGCGCGCCCCTGACCCCGCTCGCGTCCCATCGCATCGTCACGCTGGGGCCAAGCGCTGCCCGCTCGAAATCACCGCGCAGCTTTTCCCCCGCATCAAACTGGCGGATCGAAACAAGCCCGCGCGACCGCAACCAGCCCAGCGGGCTTTCGGACAGGTTCATCGTCACTTGTCTGCCCGAACCGGGGATGCGTTGGTC
>JANNCK010000325.1:0-22473 GCA_031386545.1 Sphingomonadales bacterium | reverse complement strand
GCCAGCGAACGCGGCAAATCGAACGTGCCGGTATAGGCCCCATAGTTGGTTTCATTTCCCCAGATCGACACCATGATCGATTCGGGCACGCCGGTGTCGCGTTCGACCCGGCTGAGCAACGGTCGGAGCGACTGATATTTGATGCGGCCCCGTGCAATACGCGGTCCATCGACATGCTGGGCACGATAGGGGGCAAAGCTCGGGATCGGGCCATTCGGCGTACCGCCCGGCTGTTGCCGATCCAGCTCGGCGACACGCGGGTTATACGTCAACGTCGGCAGGACATTATCGAGTGTCGCTTGCGAAACACCCTGCGTGCGGGCGATCGTTGCAATCGTTTGAAGATAGGCCTGAAATCCGGCCTCTTGATCCTGTGCAAAGGCACGTCCGCCGCCCAGCCCCGAAAGCGGCAAAACGAGCACTGCCATTATGATCAGCTGACGAATGAGTTCTGGTCCCCGCATCGTGCGACCATGGCACAACCGCGCCACGTCATGAAACCACTTCGTCGTGTGACTTGCACGGCAGAGCGTAGGACTCTAACCGCACTTTGCGCGGAGAGGTGGCCGAGTGGTTTAAGGCTACGGTCTTGAAAACCGTCGTGGGTGCAAGCTCACCGTGGGTTCGAATCCCACCCTCTCCGCCAATTCCTCCTCCGCTTCAGGCCGCTTTGCAAAACCGGTCAATATACGCCTGATGCGTCGGCATCTGTTCACCTGCCGCCGCGAGGGCCGCTTCGAGTTTGTGCAGGAAACCGGCGCTTTCGCGGCCGCGATACTGCAACAGCGGGTCGGTCGCCTCGGGCATATTCCCTTGCCCGACATGGACCGCGAGCCAGCTCGCCGGGCCGAACAGGTCAGCATCACGCGCCAGCAAGCGACCGTAACGCCGAAAATGCCCGATCTTCCAGTCAACCGTGTCGGGAACGCTCATCGCGCCGCAATAACGCCAGAGCTCGGTGTCGGTGCGCTCGGTCAGTTTGTAATGCAGGATAATGAAGTCCCGGATTCGTTCGACCTCGTTGATCGCAATGCGGTTATATTCGTCGGTGACCATCGGGTCGAAGTCGCGGTCGGGGAACAGCGCGAGCAATTTAGAGATTGCCGCTTGGATCAAGTGGATACTTGTCGACTCAAGCGGCTCCATAAATCCGCCCGACAGGCCAACCGCGATGACATTCTTGTTCCAGAACTGATTGCGTCGTCCGGTCACAAAGCGCAGCGGCCTCGGGTCGGCCAGCGCCCTGCCATCAAGGTTAGCCAGCAGTTTCTCTGCGACGGCGTCGTCCCCGATAAAATTGCTGCAATAGACATATCCATTGCCGGTGCGGTGCTGCAACGGGATGCGCCACTGCCACCCGGCCTCGCGTGCGGTTGACCGCGTATAAGGCGTAAACTCACCCGCCTTTTCGCAGGGCACCGCCATCGCACGGTCGCACGGCAACCAGTGTGTCCAGTCCTGATAACCAGTGTTCAGCGCGCCCTCGATCAGCAGCCCGCGAAACCCCGAGCAGTCGATGAACAGGTCACCCTCAAACCGGCGACCGTCCTCAAGCAGCACGCTTTCGACAAAGCCACTTTCGACATTCTTTGCGACATCGGCGATCTTGCCTTCGATGCGCATCACGCCACGCGCCTCCGAATAGGCGCGCAAGAATTTGGCGTAGAGGCCCGCATCGAAATGATAGGCGTATTCAAACGTCGACAACACATTGCGTGTGTCGGGCGAGGGCGGCGAAAATTTACCGCGCTTTGCCGCGGCCCATGCCATGCACAGATCGTCGAGCGGCGGTGCCTCGCCTTTGGCATGGGCGTCGAGCCAATAGTGATGCAACGATACCATATCGAAATTGCGGCCATAAGTGCCGAATGGGTGAAAATATTTGTGTCCGGCCTTGCCCCAATCGACGAACTGGATGCCCAGCTTAAACGACCCCTGTGTCGCCTTGACGAAGTCGTTCTCGTCGATCTCAAGTGTCTGATTGAACGTGCGGATTGGCGGGATCGTCGCTTCGCCAACACCAACCGTACCGATGTCGTCGGATTCGATCAGTGTAATCTTGCAATTGCCCTGAAAAGCATGGGCGAGCGCAGCAGCTGTCATCCAGCCTGCGGTGCCACCACCAACAATCACCACCGAGCGAATGGCGCGTCCACTGGTCATCACTCATCCTCTTCCAGCCAGCAATCGCAATCGATTGTCGGTAAGTCAATAATTCGGTTTGCGAACGTCGAGCGCCAGTACCAGCCGCTCCCCGCCATCGAACGGCACCGTGCTGTGCCATGTCGTCGAGGGGAAAACGGCGCTCTGTCCGACCTTCGGCGCAAGATGCCGATAAGGCGGCAGGTCAAGCCCAAGATCGGCGGGCGGGGTGCCGAAGGCGATGTGACCCGACGGCGACGGCCCCATTTGTGCGGCATCAGGCAGCGCAATGTAAAACGCTGTGCTCAGCCACCCCATCGGGTGGGTGTGCGGGACATTATAGCCCTGTTGCAGCAACCGAACCGACCAGCTGCCCTCGATCAACAGGTGGTTTCGCGGCGTGCCAAGCAGGGGATGCCCCTCTTCATGCGGCGGCAGGCCAGCGATGTAGCCACGAATCGCCGCCATCCAGCGGGCGCGCGTTTTCTGCAAAATCGGCTCGCGACGCAAAATGACCGAACGATCAGTCTGCGTCCCGCCGCGCACCGATTGCTCGACATAGGGCCGCTCCATGACGTGGAGCGCACGCAGAACCCCGGCAAGCTCGCGATATTCGTCAGCACTCATGTCGACATCGACCGACCGGATAAAAACCTCTGGATTGTCGAGCCATAAGTGGCGGGCATCGCCGGTCAGACGCCAGATCAGTGAAAGATAGGGCCAGAACAAAGCAGCAGATGGTGTTTTCGTGAGTGGCAGTGCCAAGTTCTGCGCTTCGTCAAACCGCCCGAGCCGAAGGAGATAGCGGATGCGGGTCAGGTTGGTCGTATCGCCGGTTATATTCCGCGTCGCCGCGAACAGCACATCGGCGGCAATCGTGTCGCCCGACTCGCTGGCGAGGAAGAATCGGCTGGCGGCGATGCCGGGCGTCGAGCCGAGGTGTTGTCTGGCTTCGTCAAGGATCGCTCCCGCCGCCGCCCAGTCACGGATTTGCGCCATCGCCGCAAACCACGCCATCCAAAGCGAAGCATTGCCGGGGCGCGCGCGGCAGGATGCGGCATAACTATCAGCGAACTTGGTCTGGTCGCCGCGCGTCCAGCGCAAAGTCGCTAACCCTTTATGGCCGTCGAGCCAGTCCGGATGCTGCGCCAATGCAGTCTCCAGCAGATGCTCGGCACCCGCCACATCTCCCTCGCCTGCCATCGCTGCCGCGCGGTTCCTGACGATGTCGGGATTGGCCGGGTCGAGTTCTTCTGCCCGGGCAAACAGCGCGGCGGCCGGTAGACCAAGCTCGTAGCGCGTCTGGGCAAGGCCTAAACTGCATCCTGGATCGGCCATAGGCTCGGATGCCGCCGAAAACACGGTGTCAGCCTCAACCAGTTTCTGGTCTAGACGCAACGCAAAGCCCAGCAACCGCGCCGCCTCGATATCGCCGGAGTTTGCCATGTAAAAGGCCCGCAACACCGGCACGGCGAGATCGGCGCGGCCCGTCTGCATCGCCTGTCGTGCCGCCGTGACGCCGGTCATAATTCCGATATTCTCCCTTTTGCGCCCATAGCCTGAATCGGAAACGGGGAGCGACCTTGCGACCGCTCCCCGTTCCTTATCGTCACTGGTCCCAACCGGGAAAGGGTTTGCGACCCGAAGAGCCAGTGTCACGACCCTTAAAAGCTGTATTTCAGCGTACCGAGGAACGTCTGTCCGACGACTGGCGTCCCTGTCAGCACGACCGAGTTCGTACCGGTTACGTCGGCGACATTGCTGCCGTTGCCGCGGAAGTCGAGTTTGTTGAACAGATTGTACGCTTGCAATCCGATTTCGAGCCGCTCGACCGGACGCACTGCAATCGTGCCGTTGACGATGATACCGCCCGGATAGATGTTGCCCGAATCATCGCGGACGCTCGACTGGCCGGTGGCAGCGAGCCCCAACGTCACAATGTTGCCGATGTCGTAATTCGTCGACACCGTATAGGTCAGGCTCGGCAGGTACGATGCGCGGCGATAGACGGTGCCGTCGAGCTGTTGCGAGTCCGAATACGTCGCATTCGCGACCAGCGAGAAATCGCCGAACGATAGCGTCCCGAAGAACTCGGCGCCGGTCGACCGGTATCTCGAGTCGATGATACACCCGCCGGCCGCCCCGCCGCAGCGCGTTGCCGACAGCTCGAACGTGCTCTGCTTGAAATCGGCCTTAAGCAGCGAGAATTCGACCGAATAACGCCCAGTGCCAATATTGCCACGGTTCTTGATACCGATTTCATACTGGTTCACGAAATCGACCGAGGGCGTGACGCCGTCAGCAAGACACCCATTTTGCCCTGCGCGAGTCTGGACCCCGGCGGCATTGAACAGCGGCGTCTGGTCACTGGTGCAGAGCGCACCTGTCGTCGTGAACTTGCCGCCGAAGGTCTGACGGTCGCCGTTGAAGCGTCCCCCCTTCGATGCACGGATGAAGAGGCTGGTGTTGCCGTTCACTTTCCACAACGCACCCGCCGTCCAGCTGGTATAGCTGCGCGAGTAATCGACGACTTCTCGTGCACTGTTGCTGAGCAGCGCAGGCAGGTTGACGCCGCCCGAACTGACGGTGATCGTCGTACCGCCCTGCGTACCGCCACCCTTGGCCTTCACGTTTTCGAAGCGGACACTGCCGTCGAGGGCAAAGGCTTCGCCGTCCAGGTCGAGCGCGATGAATGGCGCAGTGTTGGTATAGCTCAGGTCATAGTCGCGCGCGCAGCAGCTGCCCCAGTTGTTGTTATAGCCCGAAATGCCCTCATTGGTCAGCCGCGCGCCCGCCGCTGTGAACAGGTCAAGCTGCGAAGGATTGTCGCCACTGACTTCGCGGGTCGACTGGTTGACGTGCCAGTCCATCGCAATTTTCTGCTTCATCACGAACAGGCCTGCGCGCGTGGTCAACTTCACCCCGCCGAGATCGAATTTGCCCGACAAGGCTAGGTCGTTGACGATCGAACCAGCGTCGCGGATGTTGGTCCGCACGTTAACGTTATTGTCGACATAGGTGCCAGTGTAGAGCTGCCCGGCGCGGGGGCCGCTGGCATAGCGGATCGCCGCAACGACACCGCCGTTGACGGTCGAACCGATGACCCCCGAGGTTCGCGTCAGATTGAGGAAAGGTGCTGCGAACCCACCGCTGATGTCGCTCCAGCGAAAGTTGTTGTCGACGGTAAAGTTCTCGCCGAATTCATAGTGGAACTGCGCGCCGATCGAGAATTGCTTGGTGGTGATACCGTCGACGTCGCGGCGCTCGAGCGTCGTTCCACCACGGGCGAGAAACTGGCCGTTGCGATTATAAATCGAGTAATTATTCTGGCTGCGCCCATCGAAACCGGCAAATGGCGTGATGTTGCTGATCGTATTGCCGTTGCGCGTCGCCAGCGCAGGGGCACCAGTGTAGTTCGGATCCTTCGTGTTGGCGAATTTGGCGAGTAGCCGGACATAGCCCTTGCCGTCGCCGAATTCCTGCGTGAGGTTCGCCTTGATCTGGACGCTGTTGCTGACCCTGAAATTGTTAAGCGGGCCGTTGCCGACCTTGTAAAAGCCACCGATGTGGAAGCGGGTCGTCTCGCCGATGGGGGCACCATAGCGGAAATCGACGCGTGCTTCGCGGAAGTCGATGCCCTGATTCAGGCTGATATAGCCGCCTGCCTTCTGGCCAGTGTTGCTGATGTAGTTGATGATCGCACCGGGAGCCTGTGAGGCGTAGGTTGTGGCGCCGCCGCCGCGCACCGACTCCAGCCGTTCGACGCTGGCGTCATACCGGGTGAAATAGTCGTTGTTGCCGAACTGGATGTCGCCGAACAGGACGGTCGGCAGGCCGTCTTCCTGCAACTGGACGAAGGGTGAGCCACCGGTCGCCACGGGAAGGCCGCGCACTGCAATGTTGGAGTTGCCGCCCGGGCCTGCCGTACCCGCTGCCTGAATGCCAGGGATTAGCCGGTAGATTTCCGATTCGGACAAGGGTTTGAAATTGGCGATTGTTGCGGCGTCCACGCTGGTCACGGCGACCGCGCTCTGCAAGCGCGACCGGTCTTGGCCCGACGCGGTCACCACGATTTCGTTAAGGCCGTCGTTGCTTGCAGTGTCGGCGGGTGCAGGCGCAGGCGTCTGGGCGAAAGCCGGGGCGGAAACCGCCATCACGACCGCAATTGCGCCTAAAGATGCAGCACTGTGGCAAACCGAATTCTTCATAAAATCCTCCCCCGGATGGTCGTCGATCAAGCTTGTTTGTCACAAGTCCACGATCTGAGTCGCATGGTTAGCAATCGATTGCAACCCTAATCTGCAATCGATTGTTGCATTGCCCGAAACCGCTGTTACGTCTTGGGGGATAGAGCACCATAGGCGGGCCGGAGGGGATTATCGTGACCAGTGCAACCATGAGCACCGCGCCTCCGGGCACAACAGGCATAAAACCACGTCTGTCACTGTGGCGGATCATCCAGATGAACCTCGGGTTCCTCGGGCTGCAGTTCTCGTTTGGACTGCAACAGGGTAATATGGGTCCGATTTATAGCTACCTCGGTGCCAACGAGGCAGCTCTCCCGCTGCTCCAACTTGCTGGTCCCATGACCGGACTGATTGTGCAGCCGATCATCGGCGCAATGAGCGACCGCACCGATAGCAAATGGGGAAGGCGCACGCCTTACTTTATCATCGGTGCGGTGATGTGCAGCCTCGGCCTGCTGTTCATGCCTTTTTCGTCGAGCATCCTGATGGCAGCGAGCCTGTTGTGGATTCTCGATGCGGGCAACAATGTCACGATGGAGCCGTACCGCGCCTACATTAGCGACCGGCTCAATCCCGACCAGCATAATTCAGGGTTCCTGACGCAAAGCGCATTCACGGGCATCGCCCAGTGTATGGCACTCGGTACGCCGTCGTTGCTGGTCGGCCTGTTCGGCATGGACAAGGATGCGGTCGACTCGCACAATATCCCCTACACTGTGCATGTCGTCTTCATGATCGGGGCCGTACTGTCGCTCTCGACGATACTTTGGTCTGTGATCCGCGTGCCCGAACTGCCGCTGACTGAAGTGCAGCGCGCTGAAATTGCTGCCATGCCCAAGACAGCTGCAGCAACTTTCGCCGAAATCCGGGACGCGATTCGTGAAATGCCGCTGCCGATGAAAAAGCTTGGCATCATGATGTTGTTCCAATGGTATGCGTTCGGCAGCTACTGGACCTATGTCAGCTATTCGATCAGCCGGTCTGTCTATGACACCAGCGATCCCGTGTCGAATGGCTTTCGCTCGGCGGTGCTGACCAATGGCGAAATGGCGGCGTTCTATAACTTCATTGCCTTCCTTTCGGCGCTGGCAATGGTCCCGATCATCCGCAAGATCGGTGCACGCCGGACCCATGCCATCGCTCTCGTCTGCGGCGGCATCGGTATGGCGCTCATCCCGATGATCGAGGACAAGGTGTTGCTGTTTGGTGCAGCGATCGGTGTCGGAATTGCGTGGGGCAGCATCATGGGGACGCCTTATGTCATGCTCGCAAGCTGCATCCCGCCGCGCCGGACGGGGGTATATATGGGCATTTTCAACATGATGATTGTCATCCCGATGCTGCTCAACGCGGCGACACTGCCGTTTTATTATGTGCCATTGCTGGGTGGCGACGCGCGCAATGTTCTGACATTGGCAGGCGTGCTGTTGGTGTGCGCCGCGTTTGCGGTGCTACGCGTCAAGGACAGCGAACTGGGGTAGCATGTCCGGCGCGTTTATCGTTCTCCATGGCCGTGCAACCTCTCTGGTGCTCGAATGCACGAGCAGCGCGGTACTGTGGCGGCACTGGGGCGCACGGTTGGCCGATGGGATCGAGATGGAACCGCTGGCGCGGCCCCTGCCCTCCTTCTCGGTCGATCATGATATTCCGCTGTCACTGTTCCCGACCTTTGGCATGGGCTGGTTCGGGCAGAGCGCGCTGCTCGCCCACCGCGACGGGCGCGATTTCGCGCACGACTTTACCGCATGTTCGGTCGAGCAGATCGATGCAGGCACGGTCCGGATCAAGCTGATTGATGACGTTGCGGGCATCGAGGTCGTTGTTGCAGCAGCACTCGATCCGCAAACCGATGTGCTGACGATGTCGAGCGCACTGACCAACACCGGCGCCGCACCGCTCGATGTTCAATGGCTGGCGGCAGGGTGCTTGCCCCTGCCTCCCTCAGCCCGAAGCGTCCGGTCGTGGGGTGGTCGGCACAATAACGAGTTCGTCGGGAACGAAGACACGCTGGGCGGCGCGATATGGCGGCGCGAGAACCGGCGCGGGCTGACCAGTCACGAGGATTTTCCCGGCGCTGTCGTACTCGGCGACAATGGCGCTGCATGGGGGGCGCAACTCGCATGGAGCGGCAATCACGTCCAGACTATCGAACCGCTCGACGACGGCCGCCGCCAGTGGCAGCTCGGCGAATGGCTCGCCCCCGGTGAGGTCCGCCTTGCACCCGGCGAAACCTTGCGCAGCGCCGAAGTAATGGCGACGTTTTCACCGAATGGCGCAAATGGCATCGCGCACAATTTCCACACGGCAGTCCGCGGCCGGATGAACTGGCCCGGCGGCACGATGCGCCCGCGTCCGGTCCATCTCAACACGTGGGAAGCCCTGTATTTCAACCACAACCCCGATAACCTGAAAGCACTCGCCGATGCTGCTGCCGAAGTTGGAATCGAGCGGTTCGTGCTCGATGATGGCTGGTTC
The DNA here is from genome assembly GCA_031386545.1 of Sphingomonadales bacterium. GTDB lineage: Bacteria > Pseudomonadota > Alphaproteobacteria > Sphingomonadales > Sphingomonadaceae > Sphingomonas_O. The sequence goes on along the minus strand of JANNCK010000325.1, from coordinate 13,609 downwards.
AAGGGGCGCAATGATGACACATCTTCGCTCGGTGACTGGACGACCGACTGGCTCAAATATCCCGACGGTCTTGCCCCGCTTGCCAACCACGTCACCGCGCTCGGCATGGAATTCGGGCTGTGGGTGGAGCCCGAAATGGTCAATCCGGACAGTGACCTGTTTCGCGCCCATCCCGAATGGCCGCTCCAGCTAACCGGTCGCCAGCAACCGACCGCGCGCAACCAGCTGGTGCTCGACATGGCACAGCCAGAGGTCGGGGACTATCTGTTCGATGCCTTGTCGGCACTGCTGGGCAGCTTGCCGATTAGCTACCTGAAGTGGGACCATAATCGCGCACTCGCACCGGCTGCAGGCTGTGACGGTCGCCCTACATACCGTAACCAGATCCTCGGCACCTATGCGCTGCTCGACCGCATCCGGTCAGCGTTTCCCGACGTCGAAATCGAGTCGTGTGCGGGCGGTGGCGGCCGGATTGACGCAGGAATCGCCACCCGCACCCACCGGTTCTGGACCAGCGACAACAATGATGCTGTTTCGCGGGTCGCAATCCAGCGCGGGTTCCTCCAGTTCATGCCCCCGGAACTGATGGGCGCGCATATCGGAGCCAGTCCGGCCCATGCGACAGGGCGGCGGCAGTCGCTCGATTTTCGAGCAATGGTTGCGATGCCCGGGCACTTCGGTGTTGAAATGGACCCGCGTACTCTCGACCCGACCGAGCGCGAGCGGATGGCGCGATGGATTACGCGCTACAAAGAATGGCGAGTCCGGCTTCACACGGGCCAGACATGGACTGGCGAGGCCGCCGATTCGATCATGTGGCAAGCACAGGGATGCCCCGCTGATCTCATGCTTTTTGTTTCCCGGCTCGACCCTGCGACCCAACGCTACACCCCCGATTTGATGCTTCCTATGCTCGATCCCGCGCGGCGCTACCGTGTCGAACCGCTGTTTCCGTTAGGTGATGAAGTGCATTTCAGCGGAAGCTGGTTGATCAGCGCAGGGCTGCCGTTGCCCGATCTCAAGGCGGAGCGGGGGGCCGTGTTCCGCGTTCGAACCATGTGACATTTACGGCCATTTGAATCGTTCGATATCATTTTTGCAATCGATTGTTGAAATGCCTGACTTTTGGGTTATGCAGTGCCGATAAAGTGACGTTCGGGGATAGCGGGTGCAGTCAGAGCAGGACGTAGGCGAAACAACGCACTGGAACGCTGCCGACGTCGCCCGGATCGACAGCGGACCGATTCCAGAAATTCCCCTTATCACAGAAAAAGATACGCGCCCGGTGCTAACTGGAACGCATTTGTGGGACATGTGGCCGCTCTGTCTTGCCGATGGCAGTATCGCGGACTTCGCCGGACAGTCCCTGTGGATGATCCTGTCCGCCCCTGCCGATGATAATCCGGATTTGCGTCACGATGTCGCGCGCATCCGTTTGCTGTCGCAGAGTGACGACGCGGAACAAGTTTTCTGGCGCGACTATGGTGACTTGCTGCCCGATGGTTTTGCGCCCGGTACGCGCGAGTGGGCGGGGTCATCGGTGTTCGATCCGGACAGTGATACGCTCACCCTTTATTTCACCAGTACCGGACGCCGCGAAACGCCGACGAGTTTTGAACAACGGATGTTCGAAACCCGTGCGACGCTGTTGGTAAGTGACCACAACGTCACAACCAGCGATTGGTCGCCACCGGTTCAATTGTTCGAAAGCGACGGCGACAATTATGTCGATACGCGACACACTGCGGGCGGCGCGGGCCTTATCAAGGGGTTTCGCGATCCGGGCTACGTCCGCGACCCGCGCGACGGGCGCGAATATATCCTGTTTACTGGTTCCGACGGTCGCTCGACCCACAGCCACAACGGTGTCATCGGCATTGCCGCGCGCGTCGCTGGTGTCTGGACTGTACAGCCGCCGCTGATCTCGGGTGATGCCATCAACAATGAATTCGAGCGTCCGCATGTCATTTGCCGCGACGGACGCTATTATCTGTTCTGGTCAACCCAGCGTCACGTTTTTGCGCCGGGCGGACCCGCTGGCCCCAATGGGCTTTACGGCATGGTCGCAGACCGGATCGAAGGGCCGTATCGGCCGCTCAATGGCACAGCATTGGTTGCCGCCAATCCATTAGACGCGCCAATGCAGGGCTATAGTTGGCTTGTCCTCGCCACGCTCGATGTCATCAGCTTTGTCGATTTATGGGGAACCGGGGGGCGCACCCGTACTACCCATCCCGACATTGCCCGCACCCAGTTTGGCGGCACCCCTGCTCCGCGCTTCCGGATCTCGCTCGACGGCGACCGAACAGAGATAGTGGGCAGTTAGTTACCTAGCTCGACGCGCGCACAATCAATTCGGGTGGCATCACCACGCCTTCGGTGTCTTCACCCGCAATCCGTCGGAACAACAGCTCGACAAGGTGCCCTGCCCCGTCGGCTATATTCTGGCGGATCGTCGTCAGGCGTGGCAGCGTCTGTTGCGCGATGGGCAGATCGTCATAGCCGACAACACGTACTTCCCCGGGAACTGAAATCGCCCGCTCGACAAGTGCCTGGATCGCGCTCATCGCGATGATATCTGACGCCGCCACAATGCCTTGTGGACGTTCGCCGCTGCCCGCAAGGAAGCGTGCGATGTCGGGCTGGGCATCTTCAGCCACCAGATGCGCGGGAAAGACCGTCAGCGCGTCTGCCAAGCCCGCCTGTGTCATCGCATCGCGACAGCCATCGAGCCGCTGGTCGATTTCACGCGCGCGCGGATCGCCGAAAAAGGCAATCCGGCGACACCCGCGCTCGATAAGGTGCCGGGTCGCAAGGAAGCCGCCCAGATGATTATCCGATCCGACCGAACAGTGGATTTGTCCCTCGCTTCGTCCGCCCCAAACGACAAGCGGACGATAGCGCAGGGCAACCCGGTCGAGCGTGTCGGACTGGTCCGACTGGCCAATGACGATGACGCCGTCGATACGGCCCGAATCGACAATGCGGTCGAGCCAGTCACCATTCGTAGGAATCACGCGCGACAACAGCAGGTCGTAGCCGCGCTCGGTCAACGCATCGGCAAGATGGCCGAGCATTGTCATAAAGAACGGATCGGAGATGTGCTGGCCGGTCTCATGACCCAGCGGAATGACAACGCCGATGGCCCCTGTCCGCTGGATTCGCAAATTGCGGGCGAGCGCATTGGGTGTGAAATCATGCTCGCGGGCCAGTGCCTGAATCCGTTCGCGGGTCTTGCTGCTGATCAGCCCCGCCCCACTCAGCGCACGCGATACCGTTCCCGGAGACACCCCGGCGAGTTCGGCCAGTTCGGCTATATTGCGGATACGCTTGGGCACCCCGGTGGTGGAATTACTCTGCATCCCCTGCATTTGGCCGGAAAAACACGCACTGGGCAAGCGGAACCGTACGCAATTCCAATCGATTGCATATATCGCCCGTGCAGATCAGCGCGTCGGCATTCCGCCAATCGCCGTCAAGCGCGCTTCAAGGTCTGCCCGCCACCCTGCATCCTTGGGCGTCCGCGCCAGCAAACCACGCCATACTTGCCCGGCATCTTCGGCACGGCCCGAATTGGCGAGGGCAAGGCCCATGAAGAACGGCGGCGCAGGATGTTCGGGCGAAAGCTGTGCACCGCGCTGAAAGGCAAATTCGGCAGCCGGCGACAACGCCCCCCCGCCGTGTGCGACCAGCGCATTGCCGAGCGCGACCCACAAGTCGGGGTTATTCTGGTCCTTCCGCATCCCCGTTTTGACCGCGATCACGGCCTCGCGCGTCATACCCATGCGGTCGAGCGTGTCAGCGAATTCGGCAACCTTGGCGGCGTCGCCATATTGGTCGGTGGTGGCAGCGCGCATTGATCGCAAGGCTGTATCGAGTTCGGCACGCGGCTTGTCTTTGCGCTCGACCGGTGCGCCTGTCTGCGACGGCTCGCCCTGCCACACATACCCTGTGACGCCGAGCAGCGATGCGGCGAGCGCGAGTTCGATACCCGAACGCGGCAGCTTGCCGAAACGCCAGAGCAACCCGACTGCCGCTACCGCGAATATAAGCGCAAACAGCCATGCCATTAGCTGCGCCTCCGGAAACGCCCGCGCGCCAAAAACACCCCGAGCACGAGGAGTACCAGTGGCGTAATCCAGAGCGGTGCCGTCGCCATGTCAAGTGGCGGGTCATAGGTCACCCAATTGCCATATCGTTCGACCAGCCAGGCGCGGATCGCGTCCGGCGTTTCGCCCGCCTGCACCCGAGTCCGGATAAGTGACCGCATGTCGGCGGCCATTTCGGCGTCGCTGTCGGCAATCGACTGGCCCTGACAGACAAGGCAGCGGATCGAGAGCATCAGATCCTTTGCCGCAGCTTCCTTCACCGGGTCGGCAAGCTGGGTATTGGCGAGCGGGGCCAGTGGCATCCGCGAGTCCGCGAGTGCTGGTGGGGAAAACATGACCATGACCAGCAGGACAATCATACGGGTCATCGTGCTGCCCCCAGCTTGGCCAGGATCGCATCCACATCACCGGGCTCAACCGGGCCAATGTGCTGATACCGGATGATGCCACTGCCATCGATAACGAACGTCTCCGGCACGCCCGAAGACCCCAGTGAAATCTGGACTTGCGATGCAGGATCATCGCCAATGGCGCGGAACGGATTGCCGTGGCGCGCCAGAAACCCGGCCAGATCCTGCGGGCGGTCACGAACAGCAATGCCGTCGATCACAACGCCCTGCTGCGCGAGCATCGCGAGGACGGGGGCCTCGGTCGCGCAGGGCACACACCAGCTGGCAAAGACGTTTACAAGGCGTGGCTGGCCGCGAAAATCACTGCTACCAACGCCGGGCCGTCCTTCGGCAGCGGGCGGCAGGGTAAACTCCGGCATTGGTTTGCCGATCAGCTTGGATGGGTGGGTGCGATCATCGGGCCGGTAGAGGCCCAGCGCGACAACGCCAAAAAACACGCAGAACAGACCCAGCGGCAACCACAGCCAGACCCGCATCAGCTATACGCCTTGCGCAGCGCGATGCCCGATTCCTTGCGGGCGCGACCGAACACCGACAACAGCCCGCCTAAAGCGATCAACCCACCGCCGAGCCAGATCAAGGTGACCAGCGGCTTCCACCACAAGCGCAACTGCCAGCGCCCGTCATTGTCGGGTTTGCCAAGGACAAGATAAAGCTGACCGTCGAGGCGCGTGGCGATGGCGGCTTCGTTGGTTTCGGTCGGTGGTTGCGAGAACATCCGCGACTGCGGGCGCACGGTGAACGGTGCGTTGGTGCCGCGCTGGGCGACCAGTTCGGCCTCCAGTGCGGTCCAGTTCGGCCCCGCAATCGGCTCGATGCTTTTCAGCGTGATCTTGTACGGGCCGACATTGTGCGTTTCGCCCATGCGCGACGCCACCAGCGTTTCCTTGATGAACGCACTTTCGGTGGCCATGCCGGCAAGGCTGACCGCGACGCCAAAATGGGCAATGACCATGCCGTAGGTGAACATCGGTGTGCGGCGCAGATTGCGTCCCCACAGCGGCGCGAGGCTCGCTGTTCCGACACCAACCGCAAGCACGATCCCCACGAAAGACAGAATGTGGATGCGCGGCGAAAACACCGCCATCGCCAATAGCGCCATCGCGGTGACCAGCACCGGCACAGCAACACGGCGGATAACCGCCTTCAACTCGTCGCGACGCCAGCGGCTGACCGGACCAAGTGCCATCACAATGACCAGCGCCAACGTGAGCGGCCCGGCGGTCGCATTGAAATAGGGCGGGCCGACCGACAGCTTGTCGCCCGAGACCGCCTCGGCAAACAGCGGATAGAGCGTCCCGACAAAGACAATGCCGAGGATTGCGGAGAGCAGCAGGTTGTTCATCACCAGCGCGCCTTCGCGGCTGACGAGGTCGAACTGGGTTCCCTCCTTCACCGTGCCGATGCGGATTGCGAACAGAGCCAGTGCGCCGCCGATATAGAGCGCCAACAAGGCGAGGATAAAGCTGCCGCGTTGGGGGTCGACAGCGAAGGCGTGGACGCTGGTCAATATGCCCGACCGGACGAGGAACGTCCCGATCATCGACATCGAGAACGCCACCACCGCGAGCATGATCGTCCAAGCGCGCAGGCCGTCGCGGGTGGCCAGAACACTGACCGAATGGAGCAGCGCCGTCGCCGCGAGCCACGGCATCAGCGAGGCATTCTCGACGGGATCCCAGAACCACCAGCCGCCCCAGCCAAGCTCGTAATACGCCCAATAACTGCCCGCCGTGATGCCCAGCGTCAGGAATATCCACGCCCCCAGAACCCACGGTCGCATTGCGCGGGCAAAATCACGCCCGACATCGCGGGTCACGAGCGCACCGACCGCAAAGCTGAACGCGACCGACATGCCAACATAACCGATGTAAAGCGTCGGCGGGTGAAAGGCCAAGCCGGGATCCTGCAACAGCGGGTTCAGCCCCTGCCCGTCCTCCGGCACCGGAAACGCCCGCGCAAACGGGTTTGAGGCGAACAGCAGAAATGCATAAAAACCGAACGAAATCAGTGCCTGTGCGCCGAGCGTCGCTGTAAGCGTGCGTTCGACGACACGGCGTTCGAGAATCGCGACGGCACCGCCCGCGATGCCCAGAATCGCAACCCAGAGCAGCATCGACCCCTCATGGTTTCCCCATGTTCCGGCCAGTTTGTACAGCCACGGCTTCATTGAGTGGCTGTTGGTCACGACCAGCGTGACCGACATATCGGACCGCAGGAAGCAGATCACGAGTAGTGTGAATGCCAGCCCGACGAACAGGCCCTGAATAACCGCAACCGCGCGGACCCCGTGGCGCAGGTGCGCGCGGTCGTCGTTTAGCCCGAGGCACGCGAGCACGAATTGCAGCAACGCAAGCGCTGCGGCAGCCCAGAGGGCAGCAAGACCGGCTTCGGCGATCATTTCTGCGCGAGCGTCGTTGTCTTGTGCTGCTTGCCGTCCATTTGCGGCGGCATATAGCGTTCGTCGTGCTTGGCGAGCAGATTACTCGCGACGAAGGTCTGCCCTTCAAAGCGTCCCTCGGCGACCACGCCGGTTCCTTCCTTGAACAAATCCGGCGGAATACCGCGGAAACGGACGGGGACATTGGCGGGGCCGTCGTGCACGATGAAATTTATCGTCACACCGTCGGTGGCCTTGGCAATACTGCCTTTCGACACCATCCCGCCGAGGCGGATTGCCTGTCCCTGCGGGATGCCGTCCTTGGCAATGTCGGCAGGCGAGTAGAAAAAGCTCGCCTTCTCGCCAATCGCCGAGAGGGCAAGGAAACCCGATCCAACAATCGCGGCCAGCGCGACGCTGGCGAGGATCAGGCGTTGCTGTTTCGGCTTCATCGATCTTTCAACTCATCGACTGCACGTTCGGCGTTGCGCATCGAAATCCACGACCAGCCCGCAATGACCGCAGCCCCGCCCAGCGTGATGGCATAAGCGGTAATGACGAACGGCCAGGGATTCATGCGGCGGCAAGCCTTGCCAGACGGGCCTCGACCTTGGCCCCCGCGAGAATGGCGCGCATCCGCATCAGGACGATGGCCCCGAACAGAAAGCTGAACCCGAGCACTGTAAAGCCCAGCGGCCAGAGCAGTTCAGGCGAGATCGCCGACCCCTTCAGCGTGATCGATGGGGCTTGATGGAGCGTATTCCACCACTGCACGCTGTATTTGATGATCGGCAGGTTGATCGCCCCGACCAGGCCGTAAATCGCGGTAACGCGGCTGACGCTGCCGCGCTCTGCCGAATTCGACGCGAGCGCGATATAGCCGATGTAGAGGAACAACAGGACCAGAACCGAGGTCATCCGTCCGTCCCACTGCCAATAGGTGCCCCATGTCGGGCGGCCCCAGACCGCGCCGGTTATCAGGCATATGGCCGTGAACATCGCGCCGGGAACCGCAACTGCGCGGGCCGCAACGCCGGACAGCGGATGCCGCCAGACCAGCTGGGCCAGGCTGGCAATTGCAATGCCGCTCCACCCCGCCATCGACAGCCAAGCGGCAGGCACATGGATATAGAGAATGCGGACGGCATCACCCTGAAGATAGTCAGGCGGGGTCATCACCAGCCCGGCGTAACAGCCAAACGCGATCAGCATCGCGCCACCGATACCGAAGATTGCGGTCAGGGGCCGCGCTAGGCGCAGGAACCGGGCGGGATTGGCGAACGCGTGCATTCTGTAACGGGTGTTAGCCAGCCGCCTGCCGCTTGCCAAGCAGTTCTATTAGCCGCGCCCGATGAGTTTTTGCGCCATCCGATCCGCAACTTGTGCAGGGGTATCACCGGTGGCGGCGCTCTCCGTCCAGACCGCTTCAAGCCGGTCGGGAATACCCGCAATCCGCGCGTTGACCTCCGCATCGCCGCCCTGCCCGATATAGCGCAGCACATTGATAATGCCGCCGGCATTGATGACATAGTCAGGCGCGTAGAGGATGCCGCGTGCGGCAAGTTCAGCGCCCTGTGCAGCTGTCGCAAGCTGGTTGTTCGCGCCGCCTGCAACTGCCGCGACCCGCAAACCTGCGATGCTCTCGCTCGTCAGGATCGCCCCGAGCGCGCACGGGCTGAGCAGGTCGGCCTCGACCGTCATGATCGATTCTACCGGAGCGACTTCGGCACCCAGTTCGAGCGCCAGCGCCGCCGCGCGCGCACCATCGACATCGGCAAGCGTCAGCCGCGCCCCGTCGGCGGCCAGCAACCGCGCCAGCCCGCCACCGACACTGCCCACACCCTGAACCGCAATATGGACGCCCTTGACACTATCCCGCTTTAGCGCGCGCTTCGCCGCTGCACATACACCCAGATAAACGCCGCGCGAGGTCGAGGGGCCGGGATCGCCGCCCTGCCCCGGCAGGCCAGCAACATGCGCGCTCGTCTGTGACAGCGTCACCATATCGGCTTCACTCATCCCGACGTCCTGCGCGGTGATGTAGCGACCACCGAGACTGTCGACTGCCCGGGCAAAGGCCGCAAGCATCTCGGGGGTCTTGGTGCGGTTGGCATCAGCAATTATGACTGCCTTGCCGCCGCCCGCAGGCAAGCCCGCCATCGCGTTCTTGTAACTCATGCCGCGCGACAGGCGCAGCGCATCGGTGACGGCGTCATCGCTGTCGGCATAATGCCAGAAGCGCGTACCGCCCGCCGCTGGTCCAAGCGCGGTCGAGTGAATGGCAATCACCGCCGTCATATCGGTGGCGCGGTCATGGAACAGGTGGACGCCCTCATGCGCGTCAAAATCGGGCAGGTCGAATACGGCAGGCATAGCAAAGTCCCGACAGAAAATTACGCTGGTTCGTTAGAATATTACGCATCCGCTGTCACTCGCAAAAGCGGCGTATGCGGATTTCGAGGAAACGCTTGGGGCGATCGACGGGGATTGAACCCGCAACCTCCGGTACCACAAACCGGCGCTCTAACCAATTGAGCTACGATCGCCATGCCCGGCCAGATACCGGTAAAGCGCGCGCCGCCCTACGACCGGCAGCCGCCAAACGTCAAGCTGACAAACATCAGGTCAGAGCGCGCCGGACACGCGGATCGTGTAGCCGCCCGGTCCCGACGCGAAGCCCGACGACAGCAACCGCCCCGAAATTGTGGGATCAGTCGTCCGGATCGACAGGTCGGCGCGCCATTTTCCCGACGCCGCAACCCGAAGGTCGATCCGCTCCATCCCTGACTGGCCAACCAGCGGGAGCACCAGATAGGCCCCGTCACAGCGCACGGTGCCGCTCATCCCGCCCGGCAGCATCAGCCCGCCGACATCGCCTGCAATTTCGGCACGAACCCGCCCGCGCGCAGTCGTACAGCGATCGTCACGGAACTCTGTCGTAACCGCGTCAAGATTGAAGCGGGTCAGCGGCAACGGGCGCAGCCGCCCGGCCAGATCAACCGTCCCAGTCGCATCAAGCAAGCCGACACTGCCCGACGAGGCAACCAGCGTGCCGCGAAGCGCCGGAGCACCAAAGCCAAGCCGCGCCTCGCCAACCAACAGCGGCAGGACGCGCAAGGCGACGCCCGTATCGCCAACCGGCAAGCCTGCGATGTTCACTTCGCGCAATACGCCGCGCCAGACGCTGCCTTCTGCCGAACGGGCAGCAATCCCGCTTTCGGCGGGGAGCGCGACTGGCAACACAATCGAAAGCGGTAACGACATAAGCGCAATGACCACCGCGGCGCTGCCCCCGACAATCCAGCAGTGGCGGCGCGTCATCGGGCGCGCGCCCGGAGTGTGCCCTCAACCGCGAGAGTCGCGTCGCTGTTGGTCCGCAACGTGATCCGCTCGACAATCACACCCTGGCGACCAAGCGCGGCAAGCCAGCCAAACAGAGCGGGTCCGCGCGCGGTGGAAATGCCAATGTTCACCCGATCCTGCCCCTGCGCATCGAGGCGCGACAGGGTAAATCCGGCCGTTTCCGCCGCTTGGCCGACTGCAACCGGCAGCGGCGAAGACAGCGTCGGCACCGACATCGACCGCGCCTGTCGAACCCGTTCGGCAACAGCGGCAACCCTGCCTGCCGCAATCGTTGCCGTCTCAAGCCGCTGGAGCGCCGTGGCGTTGGCGGTATTGATCGGGCGAATGATCGCTAGCCAAAACAATAATATGAAGATCAAACCGCCCATGACACCAAGCATTATGCGTTCGCGTCCGCTGCGGCCCGACCACCAGAGAAGCGCCGGTTCGATGGTCCGGGCGATCATCGCACGCGCACCGTGATGTCGCGATAGGGACGCCCCTGATTGGCAACCACGGGTCCGGGTATGACCTGCAGGCCGCTCGCGCTCAGCCGCGTTTCGACGCTGGAAATATCCGCAGCATTCGCCGCGCGCACTGTGGCACGCAGGCCGCCCTCGCCGTCGAAAACCATTGAACCGAGTTCGACATTGGGCGTCGCATTAACGGCTGCACCCATTGCGGCGGCGAGCGTATCAAACCCACCGCCCGCGCCCTGCATCGTCGCCAACCGCGCTTCTGCCTGCAAAACAGGATCGGTGATGGTCGTGCCCGGTGGCAGGACAGCGGTCGCCAGCACAAATGTCTCGGCCTCGATGCTGCTGGCGCGGCTGTTCAGGCGGACAATCGACACGATTTGTGCGGCGAGAATTAAAAATCCCAATGCGAGGGTCATGACCGCCAAACGGCGCAGCCTTGGCAGATCGACCTGCCATTGCCGCTTTTTGGCGAACATCCCGTGGCGCAGGTCTGCTTCGGGAAATTCGACCGCCGCGATGATCCCGGCTTCGAGTGCGGGCCGGTCGAGCGTTTCAAACGCGGCATCACCGACAAGCAACGGCGTCAGCACCGCGTCCTCCGCGAACGCCGTATCGCCGCCGCGCACGACAATTTCACCACCGAGATCGCCGCGCACGAACCCGCTCTCCGGACGCATGAGCAGCAAGGGTGCCGCAATGAGATGGTCGGGGTCGATCCCCTCGCCCGCCAGTCCGGCAAGCAACGCTGCGATGCGTGCCACCGGTGCGCTGACCGCTAGACGATGCCCCCCGGCGTCGGGCAGACCCACCGCAACGTGAAGGGCGTCGGGCAGCAATACGCTTGTCTCGGCCACGGCCATGCGGGCCGCACCCTGTGCCTGCAAATCGGCGAGGTCCGGCAATTCGATTGTGCGCACAATCACGTCATCGGCGGGAACGATGGCGACGACGCGCTCGTCCTCGGTCTGCGGCAGCGCAGACGCAAGCTGTTCACCGCGCGCCACGATGTCCCCGGCCAGAACGCGCAGCCAGCGCCCGTCGGCAAAGACGACAAGCGTACTCACGACGGCTCGCCATAGCTGCGGCGCACGAGCTTGGCGGGTTTAAGAGCAGCATCGACCAGCGCGTGTTCCTCAAGCTCTGCCCCGGCCAGTTCGATGTTCAGGGCAAGATTGAACCAGCGCGTCGCCAGTTTCACTTGACCGCGTGCTTCACCGACGGCGGGAGCGGAGGCAAGTTGCGGCAAGTTCCAGAACGTGGCGAGCGATTCCCAGCCAACTTCGGGGCGCGCCTCGACCACCGAGGCCGCGCGCGCAACGTCAAGCGTTGGCACGACCATCGCGAGCAAGGGCGCCTGATCGCGACGCAAGGTATTTACGTTGATCGCGGACAGATCGGTCACCGGGAGAGCACAGACATAAGGTCGCAACCGCGCATAGAGGGCAGGCGTCACCCCGGCAACCGCGCGCAGCTCGCTGGTGTCAGCCATGAGCATGTTGGCAGGCAAATAGGGGGTGCGGGCGTTGGCGTAGCTTGTGTCTTCGGCACCACCGGCAAGCGGTGCGGCGTCGCTGTCGATCCAGTCGGCAGTGGCGGCGGCAAGGCTGTCGGCATCGCGACCGAACACTTCGAGCAAAGTCATCAGGCGCGCAAACTGGCCGACGGCAAGCGACCTTGCGGTCAAGGTGCCGTCCGGCGCTTGGTCGACCAAGCTGTTGAGGTTGAAACAGTTTCCGCCGTCATCGAGCCGCGCGGTCGCGATACCGCCGTCGATGGGGAAATTGGTCGGTTGCCCGGCCCAATTGCCCACCAGCGTAGTCCTTGCCGCGTCACGCTGGATGAGGTCGCCGATACGAAAGCGCGCCACAGTTTCGGCGGCCATCGCATAAGCGCGCGCCTGTTCGATCGCGCCACTGTTCGCGGTCAGGCGCGTGCCGATCTTCAGTCGTTCGAGCGCGGCAGCGGCAAGCACCGCCATGACGGCAACGAGCAGCAGGACAGTGAGCAGTGCCGCCCCTTCTTCATGTTTCGGCGGCCGCGTCACGGGTATGCAGGTCCGGCGACGAAAGCGAGGACCAGCAGCGGTTGACCGGTGCGCTGCACCGTCATTTCGACCGCAGCGGGAATCGAATCGAGCAGTACATTGTCCCAGCGCGGTCGCCATTCACCCTTGCGGTCGCGGTAGCGCATTGTGAGCTGATCGACGCGGTCGGCGAGAATAACCCCTGCCGGGGCGGCGCTGCCATCGACCATCGGATAGGCGGTGCGGGTCAGCCGCCCCTCGCTGAGCGTGACATCGACGCGCTGGATACCAGCACGCGCCGCTCCGTCAGGATTGGTCCACCCGCCACGCACATAGCCGATGACCAGCGGATCGCTGCGCCCGTCATTGCCGGTAAAGGCACGCAATGGCTGGCCATCGGGCGCACGCGCGATACGCGGCAGTGCCTGCGCGAGGTCATTTGCCATTAGCACCGAGAACCGGCGCAGGTCGGCGGTGTCGTTCAGCCGCTGCGTCGCCGCAGCCTGGGCGCGGACACCAAAACTCAGCAACGCGACACCCGCGGCAGCGAGCATTGCAAAGATGAACAGCGCGACCATGAGTTCGACGAGGGTGAAGCCCGCGTCGGTGCTGTCACATTGCCGGCGTTGTGAGTGCAGCGAAGCAATCCACCTCAAAGCGAGTGCGCTGGATTGCTTTGCTGCGCTCGCAATGACGGGGTTTTTCATTCAACCGCCCTCGCCAATGACAGTCGTGTCATCGGGCGACCGGCTTCGTCGGTGACGGCGAGGTCGATCCGGACCACGCGGCTGTCATCAGTGCGCTTGGTCTCGCGGACCCAGCGCCATGTTGCACCTGCGTTGACCACTTCGCCCTGATCGGTTCCG
>JANNCK010000316.1:0-4393 GCA_031386545.1 Sphingomonadales bacterium | reverse complement strand
GTCAGGCTGGGAGCACTCATACCGAAGGCGCTAGCATGTCGCCACGCAGGCGCAAAGCCACTCGGACAATGCTTCAGTCCAGTTTCCTGCGGATCAAATAGCGATAAACGCCGATCAAATTTATGACGAGCAGAACCGCGTTCTGCCAGCCGATGCCTTCGCTATCCTCTTGCAGAAATCCCCAGACGAGCAGGGCGATCGACGACGTCACGAACAAGACAAATGCCCAGCCGGTCGGCCTGCGCCCCAGATCGAGCGAGACGACCAGCGCTGCGGTCACTCCCGCAGCCGCGCCATAATATTGTACGGCGGTCAGAAAAGTTTCGTTCATCCACCGATCAACTCCCGACCGATCAAAAATCTCCGGATTTCGTTGGTGCCCGCGCCGATGTCGTAGAGTTTGGCATCGCGGAGGAAGCGTTCGACCGGCCATTCCTTGGTATAGCCCGCGCCGCCCAGTGCCTGAATGGCCTCCAGTGCAACCTTTACCGCGTTTTCGCTCGCCAGCAGGATTGCGCCCGCCGCGTCGAAGCGCGTGGTCTTGCCCGCGTCGCAATTGCGCGCGACAGCATAAACATAGGCGCGGGCCGAATTGAGCGCGACGTACATGTCGGCGACCTTGCCCTGCATCAGCTGGAACTGGCCGATGGATTTGCCGAACTGTTTGCGCTCGCGGACATAGGGGATGACCACGTCGAGGCAGGCCTGCATGATGCCAAGCGGCCCTGCCGCCAGCACCGCGCGCTCGTAATCGAGGCCTGACATCAGCACGCCAACGCCGCCATTCATCGGTCCCATCACGTTGTCGGCGGGGACTTCGCAATCCTCGAACACCAGCTCGGCGGTGTCAGACCCGCGCATCCCCATCTTGTCGAGCTTCTTCGACACGCTGAACCCCGCCATCCCTTTTTCGATGAGGAAAGCAGTGATGCCGCCGGATCCTTCGCCGGTCTTGGCATAGACGACCAGCGTGTCGGCACTCGGTGCGTTGGTGATCCAGAATTTCGTGCCGTTGAGACGGTAGCGGTCATTGCCGATGGCCTCGGCCTTTAGCTTCATTGAAACGACGTCGGACCCTGCGCCGGACTCGGACATGGCGAGGCTGCCGAGATGTTCTCCGCTGATGAGTTTGGGCAAGTATTTTGCCTTTTGCTCGGGGCTGCCCCAGCGGCGGATCTGGTTCACGCACAAATTGGAGTGCGCGCCGTAACTCAGGCCGACCGAGGCCGACGCCCGGCTGACCTCCTCCATCGCGACGACATGATCGAGATAACCGAGGCCGAGGCCGCCCCATTCCTCTTCGACAGTGATCCCGTGCAACCCGAGCGCGCCCATTTCGGGCCACAGCTCGCGTGGGAACAGGTTCTGCTCGTCAATCGCCGCCGCAATCGGGGCAATGCGGTCAGTCGCAAAGCGGCGGGTCGTGTCGCGGATCATGTCGGCGGTCTCGCCGAGCGCAAAGTCGAAATCGGTCATTTGAAGCGGCTCTCCTTGGCGCACGGCTTAGGACAGCAATGTGGCGCATCAAAGAGCTTTGGTGTCCCGAGAGAGACTCGAACTCCCGACCTGCGGTTTAGGAAACCGTTGCTCTGTCCTGCTGAGCTACCGGGACACTGGGGTCTGCTAGACGCGCGGGGCTGTGCGGGTCAATTCTGTTGTTCGGGCGGGATGACGGGAAACGGCAGCGGCATGACCTTTATCCCCTCTTCATGCAGTTCCTTTGCCTCGCCGATTGTCGCCTGTCCGTGGATTGTCGCCTGCGGGGCGTCGCCGTCGGCCATCGCCCGGGCCTGTCGCGCGAAATCGTCGCCGACCCATTTCGATTCCTTGAGCATTTCAGCCTGAAGTCCGGCGAGTTTTCGGGCGACCCCGGCGGGTTCGCTGCGATTTCCCTTGGCTTGGATGCGCGGCACCGACAACGCGCGTTCAATCTTGGCATCGCCGCAATAGGGGCAGGGAATCTGCCCGTCGTCACGCTGGGTGGCAAAGGCATCGCTATCGGCGAACCAGCCTTCAAATCCGTGACCCTGTGGGCACTTCAGATCAAAAACGATCATATCGCCGTCGGGGCCTCAATCGACCGGCGATGCGCGAGGACCGGTACCCGCGTCCTGACTTCGTCGATCGCTGCCGGGTCGATCTCGACCACGGCGAGGCCCGGCGTATCCTCCATGTCGAGCACCACCCTGCCCCAAGGATCGACCACGAGCGAATGGCCGTATGTCCGCCGACCATCCTCGTGCGTGCCGACTTGTGCAGCCGCGACCAGCCAGCAGGCATTTTCAATGGCGCGGGCACGCAGCAGCGTATGCCAATGCGCTTGTCCGGTCGGAACCGTGAATGCTGCGGGCACCGACAGGATCGTCGCCCCTGCCCCGCTTAGTGCCTGAAACAACGCGGGAAAGCGCATGTCGTAACAGATCGACAGGCCAAGCCGACCCGCAGGCGTATCGACCAAAGTCGTACCAGTTCCCGGTGCGTACCGCGACGATTCGCGCCAGCTCTCGCCGGTCGGCAGGTCGACATCGAACAGGTGGATCTTGTCGTAACGTGCCACGATTCCCCCGGCGGGATCGATCACAAAGGCACGGTTGGCCCATAGTGCGCCGTCGTCGCCACTCTTGAGTGCCAACGAGCCAAGGTGAACCCAGATACCGGCCCGCACCGCTGCAGCGCGGACCCGCGCGAGCACCGGATCATGTGCCTCATCGACAACATGTGTTTCCGCACGTTTGCCGTTTGAATCGAGCAGACCCGACATTTCGGGCGTGAACAGCATCGCCGCACCCTGCGCTGCGGCATCGACAATCGCTGCCTCGATCACCGCGACATTGGCCTCGGGATCGATGCCCGACGTCATCTGGAGGACAGCGATTTTCATGCAGCTGCTGTCAACAATCGATCAAGCTCGCCCGAATGTTGCGCCGCGGCCAGATCATCCGAACCACCAACATGGACGTCACCGATAAACACCTGCGGAACTGATGTCCGCCCGTCGGCCCGCGCAATCATTTCGGCGCGTTTCGGCCCGCCCATCGTGATGTCATATTCGTCAATTGTGACCCCCCGCGTGTTCAGGAGGGCAAGAGCGCGGCTGCAATAGGGGCAGAACGCTTTGGTGTAGATTTCAACGCGCGGCATGATCTTCCTTCGGCTATCGATGAGGTGCGCATAGGGTCCGCGCTTGTCAATCCTCGCGCACTACCCGCGCCCAGGCGAGGATGATGACACGGGCCGCTCCCGCCCGTTTGAGGACGGCGGCACAGGCATTTGCGGTTGCCCCGCTGGTGTAGACATCATCCACCAACCAGATCGTATCGCCCTCGATCCGCCGGGAAACCCGAAACACGCCGCGCACCGCGTCGGCGCGCTTGCGGCCCGATAGGCCGCGCAACGACGGCGTCGCGCGGTGACGGATCAAGAGATCGGTCTGAAGGTCCAGTCCGGTTTTTGTTGCGATTGACCGGGCGACGAGCGCGGCCTGATTGAACCCGCGCGACCAGATACGCCAGCGATGCAAGGGAACCGGCACGACGATGCCCGGTGCATCGACATGACGTGTCATGATCGACGACATCGTCCGCGCAAGGCCCGTCCGCCGCCCGTATTTCAGACGCAGGGCTATATCGCGGGCAACCGGGCCATAGGCCACCGCCGCCCGAACACCGTCGTGGCGCGGTGGCGTGGCAAGACAGGGACCGCAGATAGTGCCCGACACCGCCGACATCGGCAGGTTGCACAGCGCGCAGCCCGTGCCAGTCAATAAGTCGAGCGAGGTCCAGCATGGCGCGCAAAACCGGTGGTCTGCCTCGACAATCGCCCCGCATCCTGCACAACGCGGCGGTAGCGCAAAATTGACAATCTGTTTGATCGGCACCACAATTTGCATAGGACAGTTGTCGCGCCGCAACGACGGCGGCACAAGCCGCGTTATGACGACGCCCCCGCCCGTAATTTTTGACCGCGACGCCCGTCGTCGCCGCCGCGACCGGCTGGCGCAACGCGGGCCGTCGCCACTGGAAGCCGGCATAGCCGACGAGCTTGTCGAACGGCTGGATGCGGTGAAACGGACATTCGAGACGGCGCTCGTTATCAATACGGGGACCGGCGTACTGGCGAGCTCGCTCAGGCAACGCGGCCTATCGGTCAACGAAACCGACTACGGTACGATCTTTGCGAAAAGAGCTTCGGGTATTATTTGCGACGAGGACCGGCTGGATGTCGCACCCCGGCGCTATGATCTCGTCATAATGCCTGATGGCCTCGACACTGTTGACGATGTCCCGGGGGCACTGATTGCGGCGCGGCGTGCGTTGCGCGACGGCGGGTTATTCTTCGCTTGCCTGATCGGCGCACCGAGCCTGCCGGTACTTCGCGAAACCGTTGCAACCGC
>JANNCK010000313.1:0-1532 GCA_031386545.1 Sphingomonadales bacterium | reverse complement strand
AAATGGCCGCTGGTGGGTGATGGAGCAACAGCCCGGCCCGGTGAACTGGGCGCAGCACAACCCTGCGCCGCTGCCCGGCATGGTCCGGCTGTGGACACTCGAAGCAATGGCGCACGGTGCCGAGCTGGTCAGCTATTTCCGATGGCGACAGGCCCCGTTCGGGCAGGAGCAAATGCACAGCGGGCTGAACCGGCCCGACCGCGTCGAGGATGTCGGCGGGGCGGAGGCGCGCGCGGTGGCTAAGGAGCTCTGTCGCCCTGAACTTGTTTCAGCGTCCACCTCTCCGAATGAACCGCCTGTTCCCGTAGAGGGGTGGCCCCCGGATCAAGTCCGGGGTGACGGCAGTAATGTCGAAACCCGGTCCCCCGTCGCCCTGCTCTTTTCCTACGAGGCTGCATGGGTCATCGATACCCAGCCGCAGGGTGCGGACTTCAACTATCTCGATCTTGCGTTCGTGATGTACTCGGCGCTTCGCCGCGCGGGACTCGATGTGGACATTGTTTCACCGGACGCTGATTTGAGCGGGTATCGGATGGTCGTGGCCCCGACATTGCCGATTCTGTCAGAGGCGCTTGCCGACAAATTGGCCGCGCTTCCCTGCCCCGTGCTGTTGGGTCCGCGTACCGGCAGCAAGACCACCGATTTCGCAATCCCGCCCATTCTCGCGCCGGGGCCGCTACAACGCCATTTGCCGATCAAGGTCATCCGCGTCGAAAGCCTGGCACCCGGTCTTGGCGAGCCGCGCTGGGTCGAACATATCGAGAGCGACCTGACGCCCGATGGTCCCGTCTGGCTGCACGGCAATCTGCGCTACCTGTCGGCATGGCCCGATACCGCGCTGCTCGACCGGCTGACTGTCGATATGGCCAGCGAGGCGGGCGTGCCGATTGTGCACCTCCCCCGCGATATTCGCCTTCGCCGTGCTGGAAAAACGACTTTTGCGTTCAACTACGGCCCCGAAACGGTCAGTTTCGACGGCAGGACATTGCCAGCCGCCGGTGTAGCGATAATGCAGAATGATTGAATCCTTGGGAGCGACCATGTCGAATGTCATCGAACAGCTTGAGGCGCGCCGCGCAAAGGCCCGCATGGGCGGCGGACAAAAGCGCATCGACGCGCAGCATGCAAAGGGGCGGCTGACGGCGCGCGAGCGGCTGAACGTGCTGCTCGATGAAGATTCGTTCGAGGAACTCGACATGTTCGTCGAGCATAATTGCGCCGATTTCGGCATGGCCGACCAGAAGTTTCCGGGCGACGGTGTCGTTACCGGCAGCGGCACGATCAACGGGCGGCTGGTGTTCGTGTTCAGCCAGGACTTCACCGTCTTCGGCGGCAGCCTGTCCGAACGCCACGCGCAAAAAATTTGCAAGGTGATGGACATGGCGATGAAAGTCGGCGCGCCGGTCATCGGCCTCAACGACAGCGGCGGCGCGCGCATTCAGGAGGGCGTGGCCTCGCTCGGCGGTTACGCCGAAGTGTTCCAGCGCAACGTGCTCGCCAGCGGTGTCGTCCCGCAATTGAGCCTCATCATG
>JANNCK010000309.1:0-4000 GCA_031386545.1 Sphingomonadales bacterium | reverse complement strand
ACAGGTCGGCAAGCGTCGCGTGGCGCGTTCCCTCCAGGATCGACAGCACCACCGTCTACGCCCCGACAGCACGCGCCACGACGGGTGCAACATCGCCCAGCATCTGTGGTTTGACGCCTAGCATCAGCATTGCAGGTGGTGCTTCGTCGGGAAGTGCGGCCAGCACGCGCACGCCCGCGCCGACATTCGGCGATCCGGGGTCTATCACCGTTACCCGCGACGCATCCATGCCCGTCGCCAGCCAGCGAGACAGCATCGCCCCGGCCATTGCGCCACAGCCCACCAGCCAGAGCGGACTGTTAGGCGTCCGCAAACTATTGTCTTGCATAGACAAAGCCCTTCCCCGAGCGAAGACGAGGGGCATGGCCGAGCGAAGTCGAGGCTATCGCCCACACGGACAGGCTTCTCGACTGCGCTCGAAGAAGCCCCTCGTCTTCGCTCGGGGAAGAAAGTGGCTTCATGCCTCGCCGCGCGTTTCGACCAGCGCCGCCGCAATCGCGTCCTTCGGCGATTTACCGCCCCACAGGACGAACTGAAACACGGGATAAAAGCGATCAACTTCGTCGACGGCGGCCTCGATCACGGTTTCAGCCTGATCGAGACTCAGCCCCGGCTCGTCACAGGTATCGATCAGCACCGCATGGCGGAACAATACAGTCCCGCCGCCCGACCAGAGTTCGAAATGGCCAAGCCAGAGCTGTTCGTTGATGAGGCCGATGGTTTCGTACACCGCCGCCATCTGGTGATCGGCAACCTTGATGTCGGGAAACGCCATGAATTGCAGTACGTTGTCGTCGTCGCGCCACACGCCGCGCAGCTCGTACTGGCCCCATGACCCCTGTGCAGAGGCCACAATCTCTTCCTCGCCGACACGCTCGTGCGACCAGTTGTGCGCTTCGAACCACGCCTCCAGCATGTCGATGGGCGCGGCGCGCTGCCCGTCCATGTCGATCTCGCTCACTATCATCTGTCTGGCGTGACTCGCCTCGGCGTCCGATGCAAGCGTGCGACTCGCAAAATTGTGGATAACCAAGCGCGGCAGAAGCGTGTAACCAAGGGCTGCACCCCGACGAATAGGCTCCAAGTGATAACCGACGAAGTCCGGCTGAGGCAGTTGATGCATGCGGGGCTCGACGGCGACGCGCGTGCACACCGTGACCTGCTGGCGGCTCTCGTCCCGCTGTTGCGGCGGTTCTACGCGCGCCGGATGGGGACGTCGCCCGAACTCGAGGATTTGGTGCAGGAAACATTGATTGCCGTTCACACCCGCAGGGTAACCTATGACCGCGACCGGCCCTTTGGTCCGTGGCTGTTCGCGGTCGCGCGTTACAAGATGATCGACCATTTTCGCAAAAGCCGGAATGATGCGTCGCTCGACGATGCGACGGCGGGCTGGGCAGATATTCTGGGTGACGGAGGGTTCGAGGATGCTGTGTCGGCACGGATCGACATCGATACCGCGCTGTCGTCGCTCGGCGCGAAACAGGCATCGGCGATTCGCGCGACCAAGATTGACGGCCTCAGCGTCGCCGAAACCGCAGCACGCGACGGTATTTCGGCGGCCGACGTCAAAGTGTCGGTCCATCGCGGGCTGAAATCGCTCGCGCGCCGGTTGAGAGGGGAATGATGGATACTGATTCACTCATCGATTCGCTTGCCGCTGGTCTGCGCCCTGCCGTGCCGGGGACGCCCCATCGGCTGGTGATGCTGGCGCTTGCCGTCGCGGTACCGGTTGTGCTGCTCATCGTCATCATGCCGATCGGCCTGCGTCCCGATCTGGCTGTCGCGGTGACAGGCAGCATGTTCTGGATGAAGATCGCCTATACCGCGACAATCGGCGCGGTTGCCGTGGCCGCCGCCGCCGTGTTGTTCCGACCCGAAACATCCCCGCCACGCTGGCTGTGGCTGCTCGCAGTCCCCGTCGCCGTGTTCGCCATGGGGAGCATTCACGAAGCAATGTCGATGCCACCGTCGGATTTCACGGCGATGTGGTTTGGCCCGAGCTGGACAGTGTGTTCGGGCCTGATCCTCGCGCTCTCGCTGCCGGTCGCGGCGGCGCTGACGCTGGTTGCCCGCCGCCTGGCCCCCACCCGCCTGCGCGCGACCGGCGCGATGATCGGCCTCGCGTCGGGCGGTCTTTCGGCGACGCTCTACAGCCTGCATTGTCCCGAGGCGGGCGCGAGCTTTGTGCTGACATGGTACACGCTCGGCATGATTGCCCCGGCGGTTGTCGGCGCGTTGCTGGGTCCGCGCCTGTTGCGATGGGCGTAACCTTCGCTGCACAGCGTGCGTATCGCCTGTCAAAGGAGATCGCATGACCAAGTCCCGCTTTGCAGTCGTCGCGCTGGTCAGTGCCGGCGCCATCGGCCTGTATGCCGCCGCCGCCTCGGTAGCCCCCGAAGCCAATGCCGCACCGGCACCAACCGCCGACGCCGCGCATCCCGCTGTGATCGAACTCTACCAGAGCCAGGGCTGTTCATCCTGCCCGCCCGCGCTCGTGGTGCTCGATCAAATCGCCAACCGCCCCGACGTCCTCGCGCTCAATTTTGCCGTGACCTATTGGGACCAGCTGGGGTGGAAGGATATTTATGCGCGGCCCGAATATACCGCACGGCAATGGGCCTATTCACGCGCACAGGGGCGCAGCAACGTCCAGACGCCGCAGCTGATGGTCAACGGCCGCGCCGCCGTGCTCGGCAGCTATAAGGCCGAGGTTGAAAAGGCGATTGCCGCCAATGCGCGGGGGACAGGCGGCCCGGTGGTCACAGTCGATGGCGCGAAGGTGAGCGTTGCCGCCGCGCCCGCCAGCAAACCGGCCACTGTCTGGCTCGTTGGCTATGACCCGCGCACGGTGCAAGTGCCGATCCGTGCGGGCGAGAACAATGGACGGACCCTACCCCACCGCAATATCGTGCGGCAATTGGTGTCGCTCGGCAGCTGGAGCGGGAAAGCCGCGAGCTTCACTGCGCCCGCTACCCCCGCCGGACTGAAGCGCGCGGTGCTGGTGCAGACGGGGAGCGGTGGGCCGATTGTGGCGGCGACGCGCCTCTAGCCTATTTCTTCTTCGCAGCTTCCAGCGCGTCGAGCCGTGCCTTTAGCGCCTCGGCCTCGTCGCGCGCAGCTGCAGCCATGGCCTTCACCGCTTCGAATTCATCGCGTGATACGAAATCGAGACCGGCGATCCACTCCTTCATGCGTTCGCGCAGACCGGCTTCGGCTTCGCGGCCAACCCCGGCGATGGTGCCAGCGGCACCGTTCATAAACTTGGCGAAATCGTCGAACAGGCGGTTGTCGGTTTGCATCGTCGTTTTCCCGAAATAACTTAGCGTCTGATATCTATCTGGGTGCCGGACGGCTCGACAACAAGGCCCTCTGCCCCGGGGTTGAGCCGGATCGTCTCCCAATTCAGCACCGCCGCAAAGCACAGCCACGCGAGATAGGGCACCATCAACCACGCCGCCGTCGTCCGCACCCGCCCGAACGCAATCGTCGTCGCGAACGCAGAGACGAACATGCCGATGATGAGAAACAGCGCCGCGGTCATCATGTGCAACCCGAAAAACAGCGGCGACCACGCCAGATTAAGCACAAAGCTGACCACGAACAGCGCGACCGCATAGCCCCTGAACCGCGAGCCGCGCGCGTTGAGGACCAGCGCAATCGCGAACCCGAGCATCACATACAGCGCAGTCCATGCCACCGGAAACGCCCAGCCCGGCGGCTGGAACCACGGCTTTTCAAGCAACATGTACCAGCTGTTCGCATTCCCCGAGTTACTGAGCGCGCCCGAAATGAACCCCGGCACGACGACCAGCGGCACCGTAACCAGCGCCCAGCGCCAATAGGCCGCGCGCAATTGTCCGTTCGATGCCAACTCACTCATGCGCGACTCCTTGAGGGTTTGAGTGACCGCTTAGAGTGTTTGTTTGGGTTGCGCGACGCCTTATCGGTGCGCCGCGATCAGGAATTCGACATTGCCCTCTGGTCCGGTGATCGGGCT
>JANNCK010000282.1:0-2634 GCA_031386545.1 Sphingomonadales bacterium | reverse complement strand
CTCGACGTGCTGCTCGATTTCATTCCCGTCGGCGGCAGCGTTATCGCGGCAATCATGGGCAGCTATCTGGCGTGGGAGGCACGCAATCTGGGGATGCCCAAGCACGCCTATCTCCGCATTGCCGGGAACATCGGTGTCGATGCGCTGATGGGGGCGATTCCTCTCGTGGGTGCTGTCCCTGACTTCTTCTTCCGGTCGAACACCCGCAATTTGAAGATCATCAAGAAGCACTTGGACAAGCATCACCCCGGCACGGCGATCATCGACGGCTAACGCGCGTCGCGCCATATCCTTAGCCGGGTCGTCGTCGCTGCGGTACCGTCGTTCGTACGGGTGCAGCGCGCCGGGCGAAAGTCGAGACCGTGGCAAATCCAGACCTCGTCGAGCCAGCCGCCGCGCGTCAGGCGCACCCGAACCATGGCGGGCGTAATCTCCGGATTGGCGCGCGCCACGGCAGCCGTCAGTACCCCGACCGTCAATCCACTGCGCCGCGAGAGTGCGTTCATATCGGGATAACGCAAGCGCCCGAACAGCGCGCCCGCGCGGCGGAAATAGTCGTCGGCACTGCCCGCCATGCAACTGCCGTGCTTGGCCCATTCGTGCTGGAGCAGTTGGGCCGACGGCGTTGCACAAAGATTGGCACGGATCGTTGCCTCCGACAGCAATTCGACCGGACGGCAGTACTGCGGCCATTCACGCCCCGCCCCCTCGGGCCACAGGCCGTGGAGGATAAAGCCGAAGCGGTTGCCCCCAGAGTCAGGGCGGGCGCACTGAAAGCCCGTCGCCCCCCGCTCACGGCAATATTGCGGTGCCCAGCTGAGCGCGAGCGTGTGGCTGGCGGTCGGCACCACCCGGCGCGGCTGGCGCGTGTCGGGCGTGTCGGGGCGCGGGCGCTCGATCTGTGCTGGAACGGTGCAGGTGAGCGGCTGTGCGTGGAGCACAACGGGCATTAGCGCGGCAGCGAGCGTAAAAGTTAGCCGAAGCGTCCTCACGCGAGCGGCTTGTTCTCGCCGAACCACGGCTTGCTGTCACTGCGGAACAGCATAAACACCCCGACCGCCTGAAGCACCAGCGCAACCACAGCGAGCGCAGACGGCATCGTGTCGGAGGTAGCGGCTCTTAAAAGGCCAATCAGGGCAATCCCGAAAAACACCGTGACGATCCACTTGGCGACGACCGATCCGCGACGCGCCACAAAATACCAGAGCGCTAGGTTGATCGCCAAGCCAACAGCGACAGTCGCGCCAAGAAGCCAGCTTGGCAGCATTTCGCTGTTCGGGGTTGCCGCAACCTTTTCTTGGATTTGCGACCAGCTTGTAGCGGTATTCATCACACCGACAGCAACCGCCCCCAGATAGCAACGCTCAAACCAGATAATTGATTGCGGACGTTCCATGACTTTGCTCCCCCCAGCTGTTGTTATTCTGCGCCCAGCCTAGTCAGGCCAGCGCGAAATCCAAGCCAATATCGGCAGCGGGCGCACTTTGGGTCAGGCGACCGACCGAAATGTAGGTCACACCGGTCTCTGCCTTGGCGCGGATCGTGTCGAGCTTGACCCCGCCCGACGCCTCAGTGGGCACACGCCCCGCGACGAGTGCAACCGCCTCACGCAGCGTCGCGGCGTCCATATTGTCGAGCAGCAAATGCGTCGCCCCCGCCGCCAGCGCAGACGCAATCTGGTCGATCCGGTCAACCTCGACGATGATGTGTTCGACCCCCGCCGCCTTGGCGCGCCGCGTCGCTTCGCCGACCGACCCCGCCACCGCGACATGGTTGTCCTTAATCATCGCCGCATCCCACAGGCCCATCCGGTGGTTGGTCGCCCCGCCCATCCGCGTCGCGTATTTTTCCAGTACGCGCAGCCCCGGGATGGTCTTGCGCGTGTCGAGCAATCTACAGCCCGTGCCCGCAATTGCGTCGACATAGGCGCGCGTCATCGTCGCAATCCCCGACAGGTGCTGCACCGTATTAAGCGCCGACCGCTCGCCGGTCAGCAGCGCCCGGGCGTTGCCCGACAGCCGCATCAGGTCGGTACCGGGCGCAGCTGCTTTGCCCTCCCCGACCAGCAGCTCGATCTCGACCGAAGGATCAAGTGCGCGGAAGAATGCCTCGGCAATCGGCAGGCCCGCGACGACAATCGCGTCGCGGCTGTCCATCACGCCGGTGAACCGCGCCTTGGCAGGAATGACGCTTTCCGACGTCACATCGCGCGGCGGGCTGCCAAGGTCTTCGGCAAGCGTGGCCGCGACGAAAGCGTCGAGGTCGAATCGGTCGAGGGCGAAGGTCATGAAAGTCCCACGAGTTTGTAGCAATATTCGGTTGAGACGGTCCTATTCCGCGATGGATTTCCGGCAGTTTGAAAGGGGATGCGCATGATGAAAGCCTAGCCACATGTTAGATGTGTAGGACAGCGAAAATTGGTGGTCGCCGAAGCATCGGGGCGATACGGCACCGGGATGCCAAGACTAAACCAGAAAATCGCCCTTGTTACCGGTGCTGCCCAAGGCATCGGCGCGGCTATCGCCACTGCCTTTGCCCGCGAAGGCGCGACCGTTTGGGTGACCGACATCGACGCGGCCGCCGGTCAGGCGCTCGCCGACGCGCTCGGACCTCAACATCATTTTCATACCCTCG
>JANNCK010000278.1:0-10126 GCA_031386545.1 Sphingomonadales bacterium | reverse complement strand
CATCGATTCACATTGTCACCTCAATTACAAGGGGTTAGTCGAGGATCAGGCCGCTGTGCTCGAACGTGCGCGGGGTGCGGGCGTTGATACGATGCTCAACATTTCGACGCGCGAGCGCGAGTGGGACGAGATTGTTGCGACCGCCGAGCGTGAACCGGACGTTTGGGCGTCGATCGGCATTCACCCGCATGAGGCCGACGCGCATCCCGATGTTGATACCGCCAAGCTCGTCGCGCGCGCTACACACCCCCGTGTCATTGCCATCGGCGAGACCGGCCTCGATTATTATTACGACCACAGCGACCGTGAACGGCAGCGGGCCTCGTTCCGCAGCCATATCGCGGCATCGCGCGCCACCGGCTTGCCGCTGATCGTCCATACGCGCGATGCCGAGGATGATACCGCCGCGATTTTGGCCGAAGAAATGGGGAAGGGAGCCTTCCCCGGCGTCATCCATTGCTTCACCGCGAGTGCCGCATTCGGCCAGATTGCGCTCGATTTGGGTCTTTATATTTCGATCTCGGGTATCGTGACGTTCAAGAATGCCAAGGACTTGCAGGCTGTGGCTGCGACAATCCCCGAGGATCGGCTACTGATCGAAACCGATGCGCCGTTCCTGTCGCCCGTCCCGCATCGTGGCAAGACCGGCGAACCGGCGTTCGTCGCCGATACCGCACGGTTTCTGAGCAGCTTGCGCGGTGTGTCAGTCGAGTCACTGGGGGCATCCACATCCGCAAACTTTCACCGCTTATTCCGCAAAGCAGCGGCATGAAAGTCACCATCCTCGGTTGCGGCACCTCGTCGGGTGTGCCGCGTGTGGACGGTAATTGGGGCAGCTGTGACCCGAATGAACCGCGCAACCGGCGACGGCGCGTGTCGATCCTCGTCGAGCATGACGGCACCCGCATCCTCGTCGATACCTCACCCGATTTGCGCGAACAATTGCTCGCCGAGGGTGGCGGGCGGCCATCGGCGGTGATCTGGACCCACGAACATGCCGACCATTGCCACGGCCTCGACGACCTGCGGCCGTTTTATTTCTACGGTAAAGACCCGATCCCGGGCTTTGCGCGGACGCGCGCCAAGGGCGAACTCGAATTGCGCTTCGCTTTCGCCTTTGCCGGGCACCAAGGCTATCCACCGTATCTGACGTGCAGCGACCTAAAGGGCGACGCCGACATTGGCGGCATTCGGGTTCGTGCGGTCGATCTGCCGCACGGGCAAATTACGAGTGCAGGATTGCGCTTTGATGCGGGCGGCAAGTCGATTTGCTATTTTACTGATTTCAATGAGATGCCCGATGAAGCTGCGGTATTGGCGCAGGGTGTCGATTTGTGGATCGTCGATGCCGTTCGCCACACACCGCACCCGACACACCCGCATCTGGCGCAGACATTGGGCTGGGTTGACCAGTTACAGCCCAAGCGTGCAGTCCTCACCCATATGGACCAGACCATGGATTACCGCAGCTTGCTGGCGCTGCTGCCGGAGGGTGTCGAGCCGGGCTATGACGGCATGGCGGTGGCGCTGTGAACGGCGACCAGACCGCGCGCATCATCGCGGCAGTGCTGATGATTGCGCTGGTGGCAAGCAGTTTGCTGGGGCGGCAGCTCAAACTTGCCGCGACGCTGCGGATGATATTGGCGTGGCTGGCGATATTTGCCATTGCCTTTGTGCTATTTATGTTCCGGGGTGAGGTGAGGGCGGTGTGGGCGCGGGCCAGTGCCGAAATCAGTGGCAATTCCGCATCGGTTTCAGGCCGCATCACGCAAATCCCGATGGGTGATGACGGTCATTTCCATGTGCGCGCCAAGGTCAACAATCAGGAGATTGATTTCCTGATCGATAGTGGCGCGACGACGACCGGGCTGAGCGCGGACGCTGCACGGCTTGCAGGAGTGCAGCCCGACAGCTCGATCGACATTCCGGTCGATACGGCAAATGGAACGGTCATGGTGTCGACGGCGCGGATTGCCGAGCTTGAGGTTGGCAGCGTGCGCCAGAGCAACGCGCGCGCCATTATTGGCAAGAGTTTCGGGAACACCAATGTGCTGGGCATGAGCTTTTTGTCCGAGCTCAAAAGCTGGAAGGTCGAGGGGCGCACTCTGACCCTAGAGCCTTAGCATATTTTACATAATGTATATTATCGGGATTTTGGATGGTGGAATCGATGAAGGCAATCCAGACCCCCCTCGACCGGATCATCGCCATTGTGGAGCGGTTGCGCGATCCGGTCACCGGATGTGATTGGGACCGCGTTCAGACCTTCGCGACGATTGCGCCGTACACTGTCGAAGAAGCGTATGAAGTTGCCGACGCGATTGCGCGCGACAATCTGGACGACCTCAAGGACGAACTCGGCGATCTGTTGTTCCAGGTCGTACTCCACGCCCGCATCGCCGAACAGCTGGGCGTGTTCGCGCTGGGCGACGTCGCCACAGCGATTGCCGACAAGATGGAGCGCCGCCACCCGCATTTATTCGGGGACGCACAGGCGCGACCCGACTGGGAAGCCTTAAAAGCAGCCGAACGCCCTGTCAGCGCCAGTGCGCTCGACGGGGTTGCTCTGGCGCTCCCTGCCCTGATGCGCGCTGAGAAACTTCAGAAACGCGCGGCGCGGACGGGCTTCGACTGGCCTGATGCTTCGGGACCGCGTGCGAAAATCGACGAGGAACTGATTGAAATCGAAGCAGCATCTACCGCCGCCGAGCGAACCGATGAAGTCGGCGATCTGTTGTTTGCCGTGGTCAATTACGCCCGCCATCTCGGTGTCGATCCCGAAGCCGCGCTGCGCGGGGCGAGTGCCAAGTTCGAGGGCCGGTTTCGTACCATTGAGACCGAACCGGGCTTTGTAGCGTTGTCTATCGACGCGAAGGAAGCATTGTGGGCGTCGGTGAAAGTCGCTCAGCGCGCCGAGTAGCGCGCAAAATCAGCATCGGTCAGGCGGACAGTGACGGTGCGCGTGTCCCCTTCCCCGCTTTCGCGCTCGACATTGCCGTGTGCGTGGAGCCACGCCAGCGTTGCGCCGTCATTGGCAGGGATCACCAGGTCGTGCGGTTTGCGCGCGGCGGTCAGGATGGTTGAGGTGCGCGCCAGCAGGGCATCAATTCCCTCGCCGCTGATTGCCGACAACATGACAACATCATCGCGGCGTGCAGCTTCGTTGGTGACGAATTCGCGGGCTTCGACGTCGAGCAGGTCGATCTTGTTCCAAGCCTCGATCACCGGTGTTGCGCTGGCGGTGCCGAGCACGCCGAGGTCGGTCAACACGGCCTCGACATCGGCGGCCTGTGCGTCGCTGTCAGTATGGGCGATGTCGCGGACGTGGACGATCAGGTCAGCCGAAGTCACTTCTTCAAGCGTGGCACGGAACGCGGCAACAAGCTGTGTCGGCAAGTCGGACACGAAACCGACCGTGTCCGACAGGATCGCCTTGTTGACCCCGGGCATCGATATTTCGCGCATCGTTGGGTCAAGCGTTGCAAACAGCAAGTCCTCGGCCATGACTTTTGCGCCGGTCATCCGGTTGAACAGGGTCGATTTTCCCGCATTGGTATAGCCGACGAGCGCAACCACCGGCCACGGTGCGCGCCGCCGCCGGTCACGGTGTAGCCCGCGCGTGCGGACAACCTGATCGAGTTCGCGTTTCAGCTTGGCCATCCGGTCGCGGATCAGGCGGCGATCTGCCTCGATCTGGGTTTCGCCGGGGCCGCCCAGAAAGCCGAAGCCGCCGCGCTGGCGCTCCAAATGGGTCCAGCTGCGCACGAGCCGCCCGGCCTGATAGTCGAGATGCGCAAGTTCGACCTGAAGCCGCCCCTCGGCACTCGCCGCACGCTCGCCGAAAATCTCGAGGATCAAGCCGGTTCGGTCGATAACCTTGGTCTTGGTTTCGGTTTCCAGGTTGCGCTGTTGTACGGGCGTCAGCGCGCCGTCGATAATGGTCAGCTCGGCATCTACAGCTCGGCCCTGCGCCGCAATCATTTCAACCTGTCCGCTGCCGAACAGCGTTGCCGGGCGGGCATCGCGGATTTTGAGTGCCATCCGGTCGACGACGTCAATGCCAATGGCCGCGGCAAGTCCCGCAGCCTCTTCGAGGCGCGAGTCGGGGTTACGCGATGCGCCCTGCCCCTGCCCGCCCTTGCCGGTACGGTCGGGATAGACCACCAAAGCACGTGCGCCGCGGGACACCCCATCTTCGCGTTTGAGTTCAAAACCTGACATATTGCTTGCAGGTCAGCCTTCGGACTCGTCCGTCGTTTCCTCGGCGAGGTTCAGCGGATGGGCCGGCTGCACCGTCGATACGGCGTGCTTGTAGACGAGCTGGACCATGCCATCACGCTGGAGCAGCATACAAAACAGGTCATAGGCCGAAATTTCGCCCTGCAACATGACCCCGTTGACGAGGAACATCGTCACCGGATTGTTCTGGCGACGCACGGCGGTCAGGAAAATATCCTGCAATTGCTTGGGCTTGGTATTGTCTTCGGCAAAGGCTGCGGCGACCGGGGCCAGATCGAGCGGGTTAGATGGCATGACCGTCGAGATCGCATGCTTGTAGATCAGCTGCGACTGGCCGTCGCGGCGCAGCAGCACCGAAAAATTGTCGAACCAGGTGATAATTCCCTGCAGCTTGACTCCTTTGACGAGGAACATCGTGACCGGGGTCTTGGCTTTGCGGACCGAATTCAGGAACAAATCCTGAAGGTTGTTAGGCTTTTCTGCCATCGGTTTTTACCTTTTTGCTTTTGGCACACATATATGTGCTGTTGCTCTTGGCGCGTTAGGCGCAGCTCCAAGATAGCGCAGCGCGTCGGCGCTGCAAGCGGTCACACTTCGTTATCGTCGCGATCTTCGGCAATGCCCAGAATTTTGAGTTTGCGATGCAGCGCAGACCGTTCCATCCCGATGAAGGCGGCGGTGCGGGATATATTGCCTGAAAACCGCCGGATCTGGACGCGAAGATATTCGCGTTCAAACGCTTCACGGGCCTGCCGGAGCGGCGCGCCCATTGCGAGCGCAGCGGGGTTGGCGCTTGGCGGCGCGGCGGTAACCTCGGCTGGCAATTGATCGACCTCGATTCGCTCAAGCCGGTCACCGGGCGCAAGTATGATCGTCCGTTCGATGATGTTGCGGAGCTGGCGGACGTTGCCCGGCCAGTCGAACGATTGCAGTGTAGCGAGCGCCTCGGGCGATATCGTTGGCGTCCGCGCACGGCGTTCATTGGCGAAACGGGCGACGAAATGGTCGGCAAGTACCGGAATATCCTCGCGCCGGTCGGCAAGTGGCGGCAGGTGGACCGGCACGACATTAAGCCGGTAGTACAGATCTTCGCGGAACCGCCCTTCGGCAATTTCGTCGGCAAGGTTGCGTGCGGTTGCCGAAACAACCCGCACATCAACCCGGACGATGCGTTGTCCGCCGACCCGGGTAAAGCTTTGGTCGGTAAGGACGCGCAGGATTTTTGCCTGGGTCGGGACCGGCATGTCGGCAATTTCATCGAGAAATAAGGTACCGCCATGCGCCTGTTCCAGGAGACCGGGCCGGACGCGGTCGCCCTCCTCGCTGCCGAACAATTCATCCTCGACACGGTCAGGGTCCATCCGGGCGGAACTGACCGTGATGAACGGCGCATTGGCGCGCGGGCTCCAATTGTGGAGCATCCGCGCGGCGATTTCCTTTCCGACACCGGCAGGACCAGTGATGAGCACCCGGCTGCCCGTCGGCGCGACCCTTTTCAGCGTGGCGCGCACGGCATTGATGGCGTTCGAGGTGCCGTTGAGCTCGTCGTCGGTGCCGACGCGTTCCTTGAGCGTCGCATTTTCGCGCCGGAGCCGGTCTGTCTCGGTGGCGCGGGCAACCAGCAGTGTCAGCCGCTCGGCCTCAAACGGCTTTTCGATAAAATCGACTGCACCACGCCGAATGGCGTGGACGGCCGTGTCGATGTTGCCGTGGCCCGAAAACACCAGTACCGGCAAGGTTGGATCGCGCTCCTTGAGCACATCAAGCAGTTCAAGCCCGTCAAGCCGCGACCCTTGAAGCCAGACATCGAGCAGCACGAGCGAGGGTCGGCGTTCGGCAAGCGCCGTCAGGGCGGCATCGCTGTCGGCGGCAACGCGGGTGGTGTAGCCCTCGTCCTCGAGCACGCCCGCGACCAGCTCGCGAATGTCGCGCTCGTCATCCACAATGAGAATATCGAGCGCCATCAGGCAGCTGCCTCCGTCTGATCAGATTCCATCGCTGCGAGTGCGACAATGTCGAAGTCGATTGTCACGACAGTGCCACCACCCGGTCGGTCCCCAAAGCGCATCGTTGCAAAATGCTCCTCGACGATCTTTTTAACGATGGCGAGGCCGAGGCCGGTACCGCGTGCACGGGTGGTAACATAGGGCTCGACGAGGCGTTCGCGGTCGGCGGGCAAGCCAATGCCGGTATCGCTGACCGAGAGGTGCATGACGGCAGGGTCGGCAGCGATGGTCAGGATGATTTCGCCGCCTTTTTTCGCTTCGACAACCTCGATAGCCTCGACCGCGTTCTTGACGATATTGGTCAGCGCCTGCCCCAGCTGGCGGCGGTCACAAACAAGATCGGGGTGGACGTCGGGCGCAACGAGGCGGAATTTGATCGCGGGATGCGCAACCTCGTGCAGGAACAGTGTCTGCCGCGCGATGTCGATCAACGATTCCGTCCGGAACAACGGCTTTGGCATTCGTGCGAACGACGAGAATTCATCGACCATGCGCCGCAAGTCACCGACTTGCCGGACGATGGTATCAGTCAATTTCGTGAAGGTGGCGGGATCGCTGGTGATTTCAGCACTGTAACGCCGTTTTAGGCGCTCGGCGGCAAGCTGGATCGGGGTCAGCGGATTCTTGATCTCGTGAGCGATGCGTCGCGCGATGTCAGACCAGGCGGCGCGACGCTGGTCGCTTAGCTGCTGGGTCATGTCGTCGAAGGTCAGGACATGGCCACTGTCGTCGCGGGCGACCTTGACGGCCAAGGTTCGCGTCTCGCCATCGCGGGTAATTTCAATGACCGATTCACGCTTGCCACTCGCGATCAACGCTGCAAGTTCGGGTGAAATTTCCGCCAGCGGGCGTCCCACAAGCGCGCCGTCTGAAGTCGAAAGCTGTTCCGCCGCCGAGGCATTGGTCAATCGAATCTCGCCTGCGGTATCGATTGACACCACCCCGGCGCTGACACCCGACAACACCGCCTCGATCAGCGCACGTCGGCGCTCGATCTGGTTGTTGGCGGCAATCAGGTCGCCGGTCTGTTCCTGCAAGCGCCCGGTCATGCGGTTGAAGGCTGTGGCGAGGGTGCCGACTTCGTCACGGCTGTGCGGCCCCGCTACCCGCGCTGACAGGTCGCCGCCGGTAACCCGCCGCGCCGCATCGACAAGCTGTCCCACCGGCTGCACGAGACGATCTGCGACCCCGAGCGCGATCCACACGGCCGCACCGACGATCAGCAATGAAATGACGAGCAGCGCAGCGTTGAAGCGGAGCTGGAGCGACCGCGAGCGCGCGGAAAGCTCGCGATAGTCGGTCAACACGGTCCGCGCACGCTGGATATGCTCGCCGTAGAGCGTGTCGAAACGTGCGGCGTAAAGGAAATTGTCTTTGCCGATCGGTAGGCGGGACAGTGCGCCAATGCCGTCCGGACTTTTGACCATCACGCTCGGCGCGCCTTTGCGAACCTTATCCAGCATGATGGGCGTGATGAACCGATTGAGGTCGCGCACCCGCGGATCGATCAGAATCAGCGACTGGATCTCCTTGCCAGGTTCGGCGCGCAGCACCATCCCCTCGGACATCTCGCGGAACACAAGTTGTTTGCCGACATAATCGAGGAAGCGCGGGTCATCGAACTGCACCCGGGTCAGTGCGTCGGCGAGATCGGCGGCCATCTGCTGGGTGTTGATCGCAATGCGGCTCTCTTCGCGGGCATAGCTGTCCTGCACAACGCTCGCTGCACCCTCCAGCGTCGCTTTGGCGCGGTCGGAGAACCAGAATTGCACGCCCGCCTGAAACAGCAACGAGGCAAAGACGACGACGAGCAACGTCGGGACGCTCGCCACCAGCGAGAAGATCGCAACGAGGCGGACGTGTAGCCGCCCGTCACCGCCGACAATCGAACGTGCGGCCCTGCCCTTGGCAATGCGCCGTCCGATCAGGACCAGCAGCGCAATAGCGGGGACGAGATTGCCGATCAGCAACAGCGCGACGACCGGTGGTGTCAGGAGGCGCTGGCTCTCATCTCCGCCTGTCAATACTGCCCAGGTCGCCATCGCCATGGCAATCGACACCGAGAATGTGCCGATTTCGACAAACGGCACCCAGCGCCGCCGTCGCAGCCAGAAAGCCGAGCGGATACGGAGTTGGCGAAGAGCGGACGCCTGCATTGTTGCCACAATACAACAAATGCGTGACATTCCAAGCACAGGTGAGGCGTCTGTGCACGAATATGCGCTCAGTGACGGCTTTTGCGCCCTGGATCGATGCCGAGATCGGTCAATTTCTTGCGAAGCGTGTTGCGGTTGATTCCAAGTAGCTCGGCCGCGCGGAGTTGATTGCCGCGCACCGCCGCCAATGTCGCGCGGAACAGCGGACGCTCGACGTCGGCAATCACGCGGTCATAAAGCCCCGTCGGCGGCAAGGCGTCACCAAAGCCGACAAAATAACGCGCGAGATGAGTATCGAGAGCCTCCGAAAGTGATTCCACCGCCGGGATGCGGTCGGGCAGCGCCGCCCCAAGCTGGGCATCAATGAGTGCTGCCGAAATCACGGGGTCGCGGCTGATTGCGGCCAAGCGCCGCATCAGATTGTCTAGCTCGCGGACGTTTCCGGGCCAGTTATGGGCACGCATCCGCGCTTCGGCATCCCCCGAGAGGCGACGGCGCGGCAAACCGTCGGCAGCAGCACGTTCGAGGAAAGAATTGGCGAGCAGCAGGATGTCGTTGTCACGATCACGCAAGGGAGGGAGCGGGATCGGCACGACATTCAGGCGGTAGTAAAGATCTTCGCGAAACTGCCCCGCTTCGATCAATTTTAGTAAATTCTGGTGGGTGGCCGCGACGATACGGACATCAACGGTTACGGTGCGCCCGCCGACGGTTGTGAATGCGTTCGATTGCAGCACGCGCAACAGCCGGGTTTGCGCCTCCATCGGCATGTCGCCGATTTCATCGAGAAACAACGTGCCGCCATTGGCTTCTTCAAACCGCCCGGTCGCGCGTGCATTGGCCCCTGTGAACGCGCCGCGTTCGTGGCCGAACAATTCTGCCTCGATCAGTTCGCGGGGAATTGCGGCCATGTTGACGGGAACGAACGGTTTTTTGCGCCGTCCCCCCATGTCATGCACGGCCCGCGCGACGAGTTCCTTGCCGGTGCCTGATTCGCCGAGGATGAGCACGCTCAGGTCATTGCCGACAACCCGCGCGATCATGCGGTAAACATCCTGCATCGGGGCCGAGCGCCCGATCAGCGGGAGGGCGGCGTCGGTCTCTGCCGCGTCCCCGGCCCCGCTTCCCGACCGGGCGAGGCCGCTGCGGACGGCCTGGCACAGGGCATCAAGGTCGAACGGTTTCGGCAGATAGTCGAACGCGCCTTGCTCGGTCGCGCGAACCGCGGTGCTGAGCGTATTCTGTGCGGACAGGACGATCACGGGCAGGTCCGGGTATCTCGATAATATGAGAGGTATCGCATCCAAACCGTTGCCGTCAGGTAGAATAACGTCGGTAATCAGCAATTCCGGCGCGAACTTTTCGAGCGCCTGCGCCTGCGCCGCAAGGCTACCGACGGCCTGTACATTATAACCCTCACGCCGCAGTGCCTCGCCGACAACGGTGCGGATCGCGGAATCGTCATCGACCACGAGGATGCGCGCGCCCCTCATGCTGCCCTCGGCAGCAGGATACGAAACACTGATTTGGGTGGTGTGCCGTCACGCGCGAACTGGACGATGCCGCCATTATCGCGAACCAGCTTGTCAACGAGCGCGAGGCCGAGGCCGCGTCCGGAGGATTTCGACGAGACGAATGGCTCGAACAAATGGTCGATAATTTCGTCGGCGGGCCCTGGGCCATCATCGACGACGCCAACCTCGATGGGCAGCGCGCGGCGTTCAC
>JANNCK010000251.1:0-1853 GCA_031386545.1 Sphingomonadales bacterium | reverse complement strand
CGATGCGGTTACATCGATCGCTGTCGAAGCGCGGCTGTTGGCGGGGTTGAAGTAGGTGACGTCGCCAGTTGATGTGGGAATTGCGACTGCCGGACAAGCGCTGCGCGTGATCGCGATGCCGCCAGTCTCGTCGATGTCGCCGTCTTTGGCGCAACCTGCGAGAGAAACCAGCACGGCAAACATCAGTGGGGCAGCGGCGGCAATACGGACGGTCACTACGCAAATCTTTCGTTGGGCATGGCATTCAAGCGATGCAGGGCCGTCATAGGAACCGGCTTTGCCGGTGGCAAGCAATGGCGTAAGGGCAGTAGCCATGAGCCTTGCTGACCCCAAACCGCCCCTGAACCTGTTGATCGCCGCACCGCGCGGATTTTGTGCAGGTGTCGATCGTGCCATCCACATTGTAGAACTCGCCATCGAGAAGCACGGTGCGCCGGTCTATGTCAGGCACGAGATCGTCCATAACCGCTATGTCGTTGATACATTGCGGGCCAAAGGTGCTGTGTTTGTTGAGGAACTCGACGAAGTGCCCGACGGCGCACCGGTTGTGTTTTCGGCGCATGGCGTGCCCAAGAGTGTTCCCGCAGCGGCGCAGGAGCGCGGCCTTGCCTACCTCGACGCGACCTGCCCGCTGGTTTCAAAAGTACATCGTCAAGCGGAGCGACTCGTCGAAAATGGCCGCCACATCATTTTCGTCGGCCATCGCGGCCACCCTGAGGTGATCGGCACGCTGGGCCAGGTCCCCGACGGAGCAATGACACTGGTGGAAACGGTAGCGGACGTCGCGGCACTTGCGCCGGTCGATCCCGACGCACTCGGATTTCTGACCCAGACGACCCTGTCGGTCGATGACACCAACGAAATCGTCAGTGCATTGAAAACGCGCTTTCCCTCAATTCAGGGGCCACGCGGCGAGGACATTTGCTATGCCACGTCAAACCGGCAGGAATCGGTCAAGGCAATTGTGCCTGATTGCGACAAAATGATCGTGATTGGTTCGCCCAATTCATCGAACTCGCAACGTCTGGCCGAGGTCGCCCGCCGCTCTGGCGTTCCCGCAGAACTCGTCGAGCGCGCCGCCGAGATTGATTTCGACTGGCTGATCGGCGTCCAGACGCTTGGGATTACCGCCGGGGCATCTGCGCCCGAAATATTGGTCCGCGAGCTCGTCGATCACCTTGCCACCCGATTCGATGTCACCGAACGACAGGTTGAAACCCGAGTCGAGACAATGTCATTCAAACTGCCGCGCGGGCTCGCTGCTTAGGTGGCGGTCTATACGGTCGTCACGGCTGAAGCACTGACGACCCTGCTCGCACGTTACAATGTCGGCAATCTCGTGTCTGCCAAGGGCATTGCCGAGGGTGTCGAGAATACCAATTACATGGTGGACACCACGGGCAAGGACGGCGAGGGCGGTCGCTTCATCCTGACACTCTATGAAAAACGTGTCGATGAAGCCGAGCTGCCCTTCTTCCTCTCGTTGCTCGACCATCTGGCGGATCGCGCCCTGCCGGTACCACGCGCCATTCGCGACCGTGACGGTGTGCACTTGCAGACGGTCGCCGGTCGTCCCGCTTGTCTGATCGAGTTCCTGCCCGGTTTTTCCGTGAGCTTACCGACCGCCGCACAAGCCCATGCCGCCGGGGCGGCGCTAGGTGCACTACACCACGCAGTTGCCGATTTTTCAGGCCAGCGCCACAATGCAATGGGTTT
The DNA here is from genome assembly GCA_031386545.1 of Sphingomonadales bacterium. Classification (GTDB taxonomy): domain Bacteria; phylum Pseudomonadota; class Alphaproteobacteria; order Sphingomonadales; family Sphingomonadaceae; genus Sphingomonas_O. Next base: position 137 of record JANNCK010000251.1, on the reverse strand, counting down.
ATCCGGATGGCGCGATCTTGCTGCGCAATGCGGGGATGATCTCGACCTGATTTCGCCCGGTCTGCGGGCACGCATCGACACCGAACTTGTCTGGCTCGATACGAATTGGCCGCACGATCTCACAGCCTCGGTCATTC
>JANNCK010000176.1:0-7145 GCA_031386545.1 Sphingomonadales bacterium | reverse complement strand
ACGATGGTCGCCTTTGCTCACGTCTCGAACGTGCTTGGCTCGGTGCTCGACGCGAAGCGGGCTGCCGCGCTGGCACATGCAGTCGGCGCGAAGCTCCTGCTTGACGGCTGCCAGGCGGTCCCGCGCTTGGCCGTCGATGTCGCCGATCTCGATTGCGATTTCTATGTGTTCTCGGGACACAAGCTCTACGGCCCGACGGGCATCGGTGTGCTGTGGGGTCGCGCCGAATTGCTCGACGTGATGCCCCCGATACACGGCGGTGGCGCGATGATCGACCGGGTGACGTTCGAACGCACGACCTATGCCCCGCCCCCGGGCCGGTTCGAGGCCGGGACGCCGCATATCGTCGGCGTCGTCGGCCTCCACGCCGCCATCGATTATGTGGACAGCATCGGCCTCGACACGATCCACGCGCATGAGACCGCGCTGGTGGCGCAGTGCCGCGACGCGCTGCGTGCGATCAACTCGGTCACGCTCTACGGCCCCGAGGAGTCGGCAGGGATCGTGTCATTCAACGTCGAAGGGGTGCATCCGCACGACGTCGGCACTATCTTGGACGAGGAAGGCGTGGCGGTCCGCGCCGGGCATCACTGCTGTCAGCCGCTGATGGACTATCTCGGCGTGGATGCCACCGCACGCGCCAGCTTTGGCATTTACAACGGACCCGATGACATTGCGGCACTGGTCCGGGGACTGGAACGGGTAAGGAAGCTGTTCGGATGAAGATCGAGGAAGTCACCAGCGTGGAAGCCCCGCCCCGAGCCCGCGTCACCGACGCGCAAGAGGCACCGCAGGTGCAGGATGCTGATCCGTCACCACGCGAGAGTTTCGAGCGCAAGCGCGATTATCTCGACGGGTTCCTGAACGCCAAGCCACCCGAAGTCCCGGCAGGTGAACCCGGTGGTGACCTGTACGAATCGGTGATCGCGGCGCTGAAGGACATTTACGACCCCGAAATCCCGGTCAACATCTACGACCTTGGACTGATCTATAGCGTCGAGGTCGATGAGGGGCATGTCCACGTCAACATGACCTTGACGACCCCGAATTGCCCCGTTGCCGAAACGATGCCGACCGATGTCGAATTGCGCGTCGGCAGCGTGCCGGGCGTGGGGGTCGTCGATGTCAACCTCGTCTGGGATCCGCCATGGGATCCGGGCAAGATGACCGACGAGGCACGGCTCGAATTGGGAATGCTGTGATGCAAGGCAACAGCTCTTCGCTGAGCGCCAGCGAGCTGCTCTTTCGAGCGTCAGCGAGAAACGTGGCGGACCTCGCTCGCGCTCGGCAGGGCTCTTCGCTCCCGCTCGGAGAAGAAGTATGACCACAATCACCAGACAACGCCCCGCCGCACTCCTCCTCACCCCCGGTGCCGAGGCACGCATCGCCGAACTCATGTCCAAAGCTCCCACCGATACCGTCGGGGTCAAGCTGTCGACCCCGCGCCGCGGCTGTTCGGGTCTCGCCTATTCGGTCGATTACGTCAGCGCCGCCAGCCCGATGGACGAAAAGATCGAGACGGCGGGCGGCACGCTCTACGTCGATGGCGCGTCGGTGCTCTATCTGATCGGCAGCCGGATGGACTGGGTCGAGGACGATTTCACCGCCGGATTTGTCTTTGAGAACCCCAATGCCAAGGGGGCCTGCGGCTGCGGCGAGAGCTTTACCGTCTAAAACCCTAAGCTGTAGCGTACAGCTGCGCCGAGGTCGTCAGGGGCAGCGGCGTAATTGCCTGCTTGTCGCCGCCAATAGGTGTTGGTGGTCAGCCAGCCGCGGCCGAGCGGGCGGGCATAGACCGCTTCCCAATCGCGCTCGCGGCCCGTCGGCGTCAGCGACAGCACCTGCGGTACGCGGCCAAGAGCGAGCAAATCCAACCCACCGCCCGACACCCGCAGCGGCTCCGAATAGCGCAATGCGAGACGATCGCCCGCGATCCACAAACTGCCCCGCGTTATCATCCCCGACAGTCCCTGGGTGAGCAGCAGTGAGCGCCCGCGCACGCTGTTCGCATCTAGGCTGGTCCAGCCCCGCTGCAATTTCGCGCCCAGCCGCCAGTTCTCACCGGGCGATAGCGTGGCACCGACGTCAGCAAACCAGCTGATCGCCCCATTGCCGCCGAGCGCTGCACCAAAGCGACTGCCCAGCACGGTCGCGCGCTCGTCGAGCCGGGTGAGTTTCGCGGTCAGTTCAACTGGACCCGCGCGACCGTCGACGCCTGCCGACACTTCCGAATAGGCGTAGCGCCGCACGCCATCGGCAATCGGCCCCAGCTCGCTTTGCTGCCACAGCCGCATCTGCCCGCTCTCGGCAGTCAAGGTCAGGCCAATCCGCCCGAATGTTTGCCGCACCGCAAACGCGCCGACCGGTGCGCGGTCAAGGCTGCGGTCGATCACGAGGAACGCCGGTTCGCTGCTGTTCTGCGGGTTCGGTAGCAGGTCGCCCGCTCCGCGCCCGCCGCCAAAGCCAACCTTCAAATCCTTCGACACGGCAATCGCGATGGACCCCGCCAGCACCCGCGCGCGCTCGGTATCCCGCGATGTCAGCAGTAACGGTCGCGCGAGATTGCTGTCGTCGATTGCCACTGCAAAGCTGGTGCGCGCGCCCGCCGCCGACAGGTTACGCCCGCTCACCGCCAGCCCGTTTGCCAACGTCCGCTGAATCGCCGTCCGCGCGACCGTCGGCGACAGATCGATATCGAAATCGCGCCCGAACTCGTCACGGATTGCGGCAGCCAAACCGCCCTGCGCGGCATCGCCCATTGTCGTGCCCAGCGTTGCATTACCCGCCAGCGAAACTGGCACTGCAGACCCTGCAAGCGAGAGGGCGCCAATCGGTGAGAAAGCCCGTGCGATGTTGAGTTCACCATTGCCATAGATCGCATCGACACCCGTCGCGCCCCGGTCGTCAGCGGAGCGATAGAGCAGCGCGACAATCTGCGCCGGGGTCAAGGTTGGGAATGCCTGCGCGATCAGGGCAATCGCCCCCGAAATGACAGGGGCAGCAAATGACGTGCCGCTGTAGAAAAAAGCGACACCATTATGGTCTATCGACCGCACCCGCGAGCCAAGTGCAGCAATATAGTTGGCCGCGCTGTTGCCTGCCTTATTTGAAAATGTCGCCAGCGCCCCGGTGGAATCGGTTGCGCCGGCGATAATAACCAGCCCGTGCGCGATAGGATCATTGGCAACTTGGGAGAGCAGATCAGGATTGACTGCATTCATCGGGTCAGTGACGCCCTCGTTGCCGCCCGACATGACAATGATAATGCCCGCCGCCGTCGCGCGGTCGATAGCCGCGCGCAGCTTTGAATTCGGGGGTGAGCCGCCGAGCGAAATGTTCACCACTTTCGCCCGCGCCGAAATGGCGGCGTCAAGACCCAGCGCAATGTTGTTGTCGTTATGCGAACAGCCATCGGTGCCGCCGGACGAGCCGGCACAGCTCCCCGGCGTGTCCGTACGCAATACCAGCAAGGTCGCGTTGAACGCGACACCGTGAATGCCCGTGTCGTTGCGGGCGCCGAGTAAAACCGAAGCCACTGCCGTGCCGTGGCCGCCCTCGTCCTGAATGCCGCGCGACCCCGAAAAATCACTGGATAGCGGACTGATGCGTCCGGCAAATTCGGCGCTTGCGGCATCGGCACCCGAATCAATCACGCCGACGATCACCCCGGCCCCCGTCGCGCCTGCATTATAAGCGGTCAGCGCCTGAGCCTGAGCCGCAGCGTTCGAGCGCCGATATTCTGCGGTGTCGTTGCTGGTCGGTGCTGGTGTGGCGGCCGGTGTGGGACTCGCCACTGCCGCCGCTGGCGTCGGGGTAGACGACACGGCACTGCCGCCATCGCTGCCGCCGCCACATGCCGAAAGCGTTATCAGCGGCAGCACAAGTCCCGTCAGTAATCGCCCTTTTGATCCTGCCATTTCTGTCCTCGACTCGCACGCGCTGCCATTTCGTCACACCAAGGCTAATACGAACTTAGCCATCCCGCGACTCCGAACGTGATTGCACGTCGGGACAGTGCCGGTAAGGGACGTTCACCATGCCGCCTCACCTGTCCCGCCCCGACCTCGCCCACATCGACGCGTGGATTTTCGATCTCGATAACACGCTTTATCCGGCGTCGTGTGACCTGTTTGCGCTGATCGACGAACGCATGGGTGCCTATATCGAGCGATTGGTCAGCTGTGACGCCGGCCAGGCCCGCGCGATCCAGAAACGCTATTTCCGTGATTATGGCACGACCTTGTCGGGGTTGATGGCACTGCACGGAACCGACCCGAACCATTTCCTTGATGATGTTCACGACATCGCGCTCGACCGGGTCGAACATGACGCACGGCTGGTCGCGGCGATTGCCCGTCTACCGGGGCGCAAGCTCGTCTTTACCAATGGCGATGTGACCTATGCCCAGCGTGTGCTTGACCGGATTGGCCTCGGCACGAGTTTTGAGGCTATCCACGACATTCACGCGATGGATTATGTGCCCAAACCCGCGCCTGCCAGCTATGCAGCGATGTGCGCGAAATGGGGCGTGGACCCCACGCGCGCGCTGTTCGCCGAGGACATGGCGCGCAACCTTAAACCGGCGAAAGAAATCGGCATGGCGACGCTGTGGATCGATAATGGCTCCGAACAAGCTTCTGATGAAGCGTTCGCGCCCTACATCGACTATCGGACCGCGCATCTGACCGACTGGCTGCACGAATTAACTGGGGAAATCGCATGAGCCTGGAAGCAACGATCAACGCGGCATGGGATGTGCGCGACACCATTTCGACGGCAACGCAGGGCGAAATCCGGATGGCGGTCGATGCCGCAATCATGGCACTCGACAGCGGTGATCTGCGTGTGGCCGAACGCGTCAACGATTCCGGGGGCAATGGCGGCTGGACGGTCAATCAATGGCTGAAGAAGGCCGTGCTGCTGAGCTTCCGCCTCAACGACAATGCGACAATTTCGGGAGGCCCGGGCGGGTCGTATCTTTGGGATAAAGTTCCGTCGAAATTTGCCGACTGGGATGCCAGTCACTTTAATAATGCCGGGTTCCGCGCAGTGCCGGGTGCCATCGTCCGGCGTGGTGCCTATATCGGCAAGAATGTCGTGCTGATGCCCAGCTTCGTCAACATCGGCGCGCATGTCGGCGCGAATACAATGGTTGATACTTGGGCGACCGTCGGCAGTTGCGCGCAGATCGGCGCGAACGTCCACCTGTCGGGGGGCGTCGGCATCGGCGGGGTGCTCGAACCGCTGCAGGCCAACCCAGTCGTGATCGAGGATGATTGCTTCATCGGCGCGCGGTCGGAAGTTGTCGAAGGGGTCCACATCGAACGTGGCGCAGTGCTGTCGATGGGGGTGTTTATTTCCTCGACCAGCAAGATCATCGACCGCGCGACCGGCGAAGTCTTCATCGGCCGTGTCCCCGCCTATTCAGTCGTCGTCCCCGGCGCGATGCCGGGCAAGCCGCTGCCCGACGGATCGCCGGGGCCGAGCCTGTCGTGCGCGGTCATCGTGAAACGCGTGGATGCGCAGACGCGGGCAAAGACGGCAATCAACGAACTGCTGAGAGACTAGCCCCTCACCCTCCCACAAGGGGAGAGGAGTTACTACATTGCACTTGTGCAAGCTTTCTCCGACCTCCTCGCCCGGCTAATTTACACACGGTCGCGCAACACCAAGCTGCGCCTGATTGGCGAGTATCTCCGCGCGACCGCCGATCCTGATCGTGGCTGGGCGCTAGCGGCGCTGACCGGGTCGCTCGACCTGCCCGGCGTGAAACCAGCCCTCATTCGCGCGCTGATCGAGGACCGCGTCGACCCCGTGCTGTTCCGCATGAGCCGTGAATTCGTCGGCGACACGGCGGAAACGGTGGCGCTGCTATGGCCTGTGCGCGAGAGCGAAGCGCAAGATTTGTCGCTGGGTGCCATTGTCCACCGGCTGATGACGCTTGGGCGCGCCGAAGCGCCCGCTGCGCTTGCCACCATGCTCGACGAGAACGAGCGTTTCGCGTTGCTCAAGATGGCGACCGGCGGCTTGCGCGTCGGCGTGACCGCGCGGCTGGCCAAAACGGCGCTCGCCCAAGCTTTCGAGCTTGATGTCGAGGCAGTCGAAGAGGTCTGGCACGGCATCGCCCCGCCCTACGCCGCGCTGTTCGACTGGGCCGAGGGGCGCGCCGAACAGCCGACTACTACCGACACGCCCGTATTCCGCTCGTTCATGCTCGCGCATCCGCTCGAAGAAACCACAGTCGAACTCGCCGATTATGCCGCCGAATGGAAATGGGACGGCATCCGCGTGCAGATCGTCCGGGTGGCCGGACAAACGCGCCTGTTTAGCCGGGGCGGCGACGATGTAACTGGCAGCTTTCCCGATGTGGCCGGTGCCGTCACCGTTGCGGGCGTGTTCGACGGCGAGCTGCTGGTGCGCGGTGCGTTCCAAGGAGGCGTGCTTGAAGAAGGGGGTGGGGCGGCAAGCTTCAACGCCCTGCAACAGCGGCTGGGGCGCAAGACTGTGTCGGCCAAGATGCTGGCTGACTATCCCGCGTTCGTCCGGCTTTACGATGTGCTGTTCGATGGTCCCGCTGACCTTCGCGCCTTGCCGTGGACCGAACGCCGCGCGCGGCTGGAAGCGATCATGCCGCGCTTCGATGCCGCCCGTTTCGACTTGTCGGCGATTATCGACGCCATCGACTTTGCCCATCTTGAAACCATCCGCGCTGGTGCCCGCGATGCCGCCATCGAGGGCGTCATGCTCAAACGCCGCAACAGTGCGTACGTCACCGGACGCCGCGTTGGTCTCTGGTATAAATGGAAGCGCGATCCACTGACTGCCGATTGCGTGATGATGTATGCCCAGCGCGGCAGCGGAAAACGCTCGTCTTTCTACTCCGACTATACCTTCGGCTGCTGGACAGAAACGGGAGAACTATCGCCTGTCGGCAAGGCCTATTCGGGCTTTACCGATGCCGAGTTGAAAGACCTCGACCGCTTCGTCCGCCAGCACACCGTCGCGCGCTTCGGGCCGGTACGCGAAGTCGAAAAGACGCTGGTGCTGGAGGTCGCGTTCGACTCGGTCCACACCTCGTCGCGCCACAAATCGGGGATCGCAATGCGCTTTCCCCGCATCCACCGCATCCGCACCGACAAACCGGC
>JANNCK010000174.1:0-5658 GCA_031386545.1 Sphingomonadales bacterium | reverse complement strand
CGTGGGGTCAGTCCCGATGGTGTAGGAGGCCAGACCGGCGGCATCGGTGGTGAGGCTTGCGGTCTGGGCGACGGTGGAATTTGAGGCGATAACAACTGATGTACCAGCTCCCGTTCCGGTGGGAGTGGGCGTTGGTGTCGGTGTTGCGGTGCCGCCGGTGAAGGCCGTTCGCGTGAAGACTACCGCACCGTTGAGGAAGTTGGTCGGCCCACCGAGGACGGGGTTGTCGCTCAACGCCCATGTCCCGCCGAGCAGATCGCCCTGAGTTCCGCCAAGCTGGAAATTCGGTGTGAAGCTGCACCCACCCGGACGGCATCCAGCGTTGGTCACGCTAACCCCGGCGCGCATCGACAGACGTCCATTGACGATTTCGGTCGAACCGGTCGGCGTCGTGAATTGGGCTGCTGACCCGACAAGATAGGTGCGCGCAACGCCACCAAGCGTCGCTATAACAGTGGCGTCGATGCCCCACCGGATAGTCGAACCGAATGCAATCGAGGCGCGCCCCGAAAAACTGGCATCGGTAAGGGTAACGCCGCTGGCCGTGGTCGGGTTCGTCCATGCGGCAAGCGCAAATTCGGCGCGCCCCGCCGTCGGAAGTGCGACTGTCAGCGACCGCATCATCGAAAAATGGATGCCCGGAAATTCAGGCGAAGTCGTCGAGGCCGTCCCGCCGCCCGGGAACGTCGAGCGGCCTGTGCCATAGCGTCCGACGATCCATTCAGTGCCGCTACCGCTTTCCGCAGGGCGCAGCGTCCCGCGATCAAAGTTGCCGGGGAGCAGCGTGATCGGTGCTCCCTGTGCGTCAAAAGTCACGGCATATTGCGCGAAGATATTCCCCCCTGCAGCACCATTGTAATTGCCGGTTGTCAGCCGCGAGGTCACCCCGGGCGCGACCGTCGTATTTGCACCGACCGGCGTCGGCGTAGGTGTTGGTGTTGGTGTCGATGCCGGTAAAGCACCGCCGAATACCCAGGCACCACCGAGGATCGGGCTGCGGATGCTGGTCGTGTCAGTGACGAGCCAGCTTCCTGCAATGTGCTCACCGCTGGTCCCGCCGAGCAGGCTGACGACATCGACCCGGCATGAAGTCGCTGTCGCACACAAATCAGCATTGGCTGCGGTGACGCCGCTGCTGGTAGCGGTGTTGAAGCTATAGTTGCGCGTGCCGCCGGGGTCGATCGCGCTGATCGTGGCTGCTGCGGTGATGCTGACCAAAGTGGGCGCGAAATTAAGCGTCGCAGTGCCGGTGATCGTGGCGGAACTAACAAGCCGTCCGTCGGCATATTGCGGGGTGGTGTAGCCCAGCAAATTATATGTCGCGATCCCGCTTGTCGGCAGGGCACCAGTAAACGGACGGATAATCGCGGCGGCATGGCCGGTGGTTGAAATCGGCGAGGAGCCGAAACGCCCGACGAGCCAGCCGGGGCCGCTGCGTCCCTCCATCGGCACAACATTGGCCGTGTTCGACACCAAGCCGGCTGTCGGTACCCCGTTGGCGTTGAACGTCACGGACTGCGCAGGGTTGCCCGCAATGGCGAGCAGCGATGACTCGATCCGGCGTGCGCTTGCGACGACATAGGTGCCGGTGGTGAGGGATGTGGTGAAGCTGGCGTTTGCGAAGGGGCGCCCAGGCGTTTCGAATACGCCGCCCCCGCCGCCGTTGAAAAACGCCACTGCAGCCTCGACCCGCTCGCGCTCTTCGGCGGTCAGGCCGGCCGGGATGCCGTTGCGGGCTACGGCCTGAAGCAGATCATCGAGTCCGCTGGCGTTAATGGCTTCGAGGAACACAGCCGATTGTCCCAGCCGCCGGGCCGCAACGAGACGCGAGAGAGTGCGCGCGCTCTCGAGCAAGGACTGTGGGGGCTGGCCGAAACTGCCTCCCGCCGCAAGGAACGACCGGTAGGTGTCGATCTGGTTGCGCTGGGCGGCTTCGATGCTGAGCCCCGTCGATGCAGCAACGTAATAGGCGAGGAGCGCTTGAAGTTGCGCGGCCGTCAAACCGCCGGTCTGAATGGTTGTGCTGCCAAGCGACCCGAAATAGGCTGACAGCAAGGCCGCCGCTGCCGGGATCGACAGATTGGCGTTTGCACCAAGTGCTACCTGCACTGCCCGCGCCGCCTCGATATTGGCGACATCGGTCGCGGCGGCATTGCCTGCGCCTAGCGTGGTATAAGTCTGGTCATAGGCCGCGATCAGCGCGCTGGTTGCTGCCGTGTAGGTGGCACGGTCGCCGCCTGCTGCCAGATAACGCTGCCATGCCGATAGTGCTGCGGCAAGCGATGCCGAGGCGAAGTTGGCGGGTGTGCCACCCGCCGCGATAATCGCGTTGTAATTGGTCAGCAGGTCGCGCGTTGCCTGCGGCGTACCGACCGGTAATCCATCAGCACGGAAGTACGAAAAGAGCGCAGCTTGATAGGCCGCATTGGGTGTCGCCGCCGACGGCGCAGTGCCACTGCGCAAGGCCGCGAGATAGGCAGCCGTGAGCTCAGCTGCCGCTTCGCTTCTGAATCCGCCAAGGGCTTGCCCGGCGCGGACCGAGGCGAGGTTGACGTCGAAGAATCCCGGCGTCGTACCCGGAAAGCGGAACCCGCCGGGGGTGCCGCGCGCTGCCGACAGCGCCTCGAACGTCGCCAGCGAGTTGTTCGATGGCGGCGTAGTTACATTCAGCGGGGTGCCGGTTTCAATATTGCCCGCAATGCCTTGGTCAGGCGGCATTATCACGACGGGGAGAGTAGCGGACTGGATCGGCGCAACACCGGCGGTCGATACCGGGCGTGGCGCTTGCCCGATCGCCACTGCGAATGCTTGTCCGAGATCAAAGCTGCGCGTTACTCCGCCGGCGGTGACGGTGACATTGCCGCCGAGGACGCGACCGGCGGCAATCGCTCCGGCATCGACGGTGAAGCTGGCCGTTGCATTCTGGCCATTGACCGAAGTGGCAATGTTGCCGCCCACGGTGAACGCCGCCACGCCGTCGCGTCCGCCACTGACCGTAACCCGGCCATCAGTGATCAAAACATCAGGGACGCTGGCGTCAAACGTCGCGTCCCCGACGAACGAAAACACTTCTCCGTCACCATTTTCGATTTGGGTCACGCCGCCGCGCACTGTAATCGTTCCAGCGGGGGGTTGGCCGGGGCGTAAGGGCGTGCCGTTAGGCAATGTGCCCGTCGAAAACAGGATGGTGTTGGCCGTGGCGGGCGCGGCAATCGCGGTTCCGGCAAGGAGGACGGCGGCGAGTGATTTGGCGAGGCTGGTCATGATGTTTCCCTCAATATTCAATGCGGAGCGCGACCGACGCGGTGACCCGGTCGTAGTTGTAGAGTGCGAAATTGCTGTCGGTGCGGGTGTAGGTCACACGCGGGCGCACCGAGAGTGCGTAGGTGAGGGCGTAGCGGACGCCAAGCGAGGCATCGGCCTGCCAATCGCGGCGTTTGCCGAGGAACAGCGGGTCAGTGTCGCGATAGCCGCGATATTCGATTCCCGCAGAGCCCGTGACGGCCATCCGGCTGGCGACGGGGATTTCAAACCCGGCGTTCAGGCTGGCGAAGTCAAAGCCGAGATGGCGTCCGGTGGTATCGCGCGGACGCTCTGTCCCGCCGCCGACATTCGTGAACATCGTGCGCCCGGTATAGGCAACAGTCGCGGTGACCCGGTCAGCACTGCGTAATGCGTCGCGGGTATAATCGAGCCAGGCGTATTGCACGCTAAGCGATAGGGCCTCACCCTCCTTTAACCGGTGGGTATATTGGCCAATGGCGGCATAGCTGGTTCGGTAAGGATCGCGGGCAAGCCAGAACCCCTGAATTTGGCCCGACAGCGAGATGACATCGCGGTTGAGGAAGCTGTGCGTAACGCCCGCCGTGCCGGTCAGCGCGGCTTGGTCGAACTGGCTGCTGTCGAGCGCATCGCGCCACAGCCCGAGCACTGATCCGTAAATGCCGGTCTGCCGCGACAGACCCCCGGTTGCCGAAATTCCTGCCTGCGCCTGCGCGAACCCGGCCCCAACTTTTGTCGCTCCGCCGCCAAGAGTTGCAGGCCCGAGAAACGCAAAGGCGGGCAGGGTGATCGTCGTCGCCGAGGTGGCGGCGTTGACGTTGCTGTCATAGCCTCCCTCGATATCGGCGAAGGCGGTCAAGGTGCGGGTCCGGCCACTGGCACTAAGGTCGAGACGTTTGATGAGTCCGTCGATCCGCTGGCGCACAGGATCGGGGACGCTGGGATCGGCAACCACCGTGTCGAAAGCCGCCGATGCGGATTCAGCGTCTCCGGCCAGCGCGTAAACCCGTGCGATTTCAGCGCGCGCTTGGGCATTTTCGGGCTGGACAGCGATCACGCGTTGCAACGCCCGGATCGCAATGCCGATGCGCCCGCTGTCAGCCGCTGCCAACCCAAGGGCGTAATCATAGTCGGGGTCGCCCGCGCGGACCTGTTCGAGTGGGGCAAGCAGGGCAAATGCCCCCGCAGCATTGCTGCGTGCTTGCAGCGCAACAGCCTGTGCGACGACGGTATCTACTGCTGCCGACGCGGGAGCGCAGACTGACACCGCAGCCAAGACTGCTCCTATAACGACTGACGAATTCATTGAGCTACCCCTGTGCGACTGCAAGACGCTCTCGCGGAGGGTAGAGTCCGCCAACAGCCCCATTTGGGTGTATTGGCAAAAGAATATTTGAGTATGATGGAACGTAGATGGACCGCGCCCAACGCTTTCTCGATTCGTTGCGGCTGGCCGATGCGCGCGACGAAGCACTTGCCCCGTTCGCCGACGATATTGAGGGCTATGATGCTGCCAGCGAGGCATATCCCGAAGCTATCGAAGCCTTTATCCGCGAAGCGGGTGGCCGAGGCACTGGTACGGTTGCCGAGCTCGATCGCCATGCCTTTGCTTCGGCGGCGGCCGACAGCGAAGGCCAGATCATCGTTGCCGACGAGCAATTTGCCCGCTGGTTGACCAGTGCTGACTTGACCGACCGGATCGTCGGCGGTGCGCCGGGCGAGCGCCCGCGTGTGATGGTAGTCGCCAGTTCGTTTAGCGGACGTCCGGTTGCTGTCGCTAGCGCGCGCGGCATCTCGACGCGCAACTGGCCGCTCGACGCCAGCGTCGTACAGGCGCTGGCAACCGGGCAAGCATCTCATGCCTTGCTCGCCTTCACCCCACGCGTTGATTCATGGGCGACAGTGGCTGAAGCATTTTCGCTAACCAAGTCGGAGGTCCGTCTGCTCGCGACACTGGCCCGTACAGGCGACCTGCGTGAGGCAAGCGTGTCATTGGCCATCGCCTATGAAACCGGTCGCAAGCTCATCTCGTCAGTCATGCGGAAAACCGGATCGACCCGGCAAACCGAATTGGTGCGGCTTGCGCGGCAAACTGCCGCCGGGTCGGTAGTGCCGCCGGTGGGCGCAGAAGCGATTTTTGCCGATCTGTTCGGTTTGTCGTTGCGTCGGGCCAAGGTGGCGCGGCTGGTCGCCAATGGCGAGACACGCGACGAAGCGGCAACGATCATCGGCATCTCGTCAGCGTCAGTCAAGGCTGACCTGAAAGCCGTCTATCTCGCCTGCGACGTTGCCACTGCCGTCGATTTGTCGCGGCTGGTTGCCGAGGTCGATGCGCTCGCGGGCCTTGCCGAGGCGTGCGATATCGAACTGCACAGC
>JANNCK010000168.1:0-2387 GCA_031386545.1 Sphingomonadales bacterium | reverse complement strand
GGCATCGCGATCTTTGCGCTCGCCATGCGCTGGGACATGTCGGACACAGAACGCCGGACGCGCCGGTCGGACGTGGCGTTTTGGCTGCACCTGCTCGCCGCACCCCTAATTGTGCACCCGGTGTTTAGCCAGCTTGGTATTCTGGGCGCGAGCGGTTCGATAGCTGGCGCGTCAATCGTGCTCGCGCTGTACGTTGCAATGGGGTTTGTGGCGCTCGCGATCGACCGCCGTGCGTTGATGGTTTCCGCGCTGGCCTATGTGCTGGTCGCGGTTGGCGCGTTGTTCCGCGAGTTCGGTGCGGTCGGTATCAACATCGCGTTGACCGTGATGATTATCGGTTCGGCGCTGCTGTTGCTGTCGGCATTCTGGCAGACGGCGCGGGCGTGGGTCGTCGGGCTGCTTCCCGCCGGAATCGGCGCGCGGCTGCCCGCGACAGGCATGGCACTTAATCTGCAACCAGCTTCATAAGCCGCCGCTCGACTGGTGCCAGCACGGGCACAAGGTCGTGGCCGCGTTTGAGAACCGCCCCTGCTTCGCCGATCAAGGCTCATTAGCCCTGGCGGCTACGCAGCGCGGGTCGCTTTTCGATCCGCACTTCGGCGCATTCGAAGCCGACCTGCATGGGGGCCGAGCGGGGGAATGGGTGGATGCTCGTTCTCGGTGTCCCGTCACCCTGAACTTGTTTACCTCAGGTTGCCCTTCGGGTCAGGGTCCACCCTTCTGCTCGGGCAGTCGTCCCGGCCTAGGGTGGATGCTGAAACAAGTTCAGGGTGACGAATGCCTAAACGGCAATCGTCACTTCGGGTTCGCCTGCAACCACGCGAGGATGTTTTCCGGCGTCGACTGCTCATACGGGTCGGTGTCGGTCCCGGCGTCGTTGATGCCCGGCTCTTCGAACCACACCGCAATCTTGCCGTCATCGACGACAGCCGCATAGCGCCATGACCTCATGCCAAAACCCAGATGGCGCTTGTCGATCAACATACCCAGACGCCGCGTGAAATCACCATTTCCGTCGGGCAGCAACTTGACGTTGTTCAGGCCCTGATGCTGGCCCCACTGGTACATCACGAACGCGTCATTGACCGACACGCAATAGGTGTCGGCAACGCCGAACGCGTTGTACGCCTCATAGCTCGATTCAAACCCCGGCAGCTGCTTCGACGAACAGGTCGGCGTGAACGCACCGGGAAGCCCGAAAATCACGATGCGCTTGCCTGCAAATATATCGCGCGTCGCGACATCCTGCCAGCGGAACGGGTTTGGGCCCCCGACAGATTCGTCGCGAACGCGAGTCTTCAAAGTGACATTGGGGACTTCACTACCGATGTGCATTGGAATTCCTGTGTACTGAACACGCACAGATTTGTGCTGCAATGCAGCATATAGGCACATCGCGCCGAAGTTAAACTCTACATCTCGCCTTTTGCGCGCCGGTGGGCATACCATTTCGCGACATTGGCATTGTGCTGGTCCAGCGTGTCGGCAAACGCGCTGCTGCCGTCGCCCTGCGCCACGAAATACAGCGCATTCGACGATGCCGGGTCGAGTGCCGCCTCGATCGCGGCTTTACCCGGATTCGCAATCGGCCCGGGTGGCAGGCCGTTGTGGCGATAGGTGTTATAGGGATTATCGCTGGCCAGTTCCGACCGCAAAATCCGCCGCCCCAGCGGTTTCCCCTTGGTAACCGGGTAAATGGTCGTCGGATCGGCCTGTAACGGCATCCCGCGCTTCAATCGGTTGGAATACACCGCCGCGACCAGCCGCCGTTCGCTCGCCCTCGCGGTTTCCTTTTCGATGATCGAGGCGAGGATAATTGCGGCTTCCGGCGTCGTCACAGCCGTGCCGGGCTTGCGCGCCGCCCACGCATTAGCCAGCGCGGTCTGCATCGCCTTTTGCATCCGCGCGAGCACCACTTTGCGGCTTTCCCCGCGTACATAGGAATAGGCTTCGGGCAGCACCGACCCCTCGGCAGGGACCGCGATCTCGCCGGTCAGCAGCTTGGTCGCATACAGCCGTTCGTACACGAGGATCGAGGGCAGTCCTTCGGGAATAATCACAAACCGCTGCAATACCTTGCCCGACTGGAGCAGCGTCAGGATGGCGGAGGCGTCCATCCCCTTTTTGACAATATATTCGCCGGGTTTGATCGGATCACTGCCGCCGAACACCTTGGCGTTGGTGAGGAAGGCGCTGGCCGAATCAATGGCACCCGCGCGTTCGAGTACACCGGCTGCGGCGGTCAGGCTCGATCCCGGTGGCACCACGACCTCGACATCACGCGGCGCACCGCCACCGGTGCAGCGGGTGACCGCAAAAACCACAAGGGCAATAACGGCGAAGAGAAATAGAATGCGGCGCATGTGCTGCCTCTAGAGCTAGACCGC
>JANNCK010000136.1:0-6425 GCA_031386545.1 Sphingomonadales bacterium | reverse complement strand
GGCTGGGGCCGAAGGAGTGATTTCGGGTTCGGAAAGTGACCGGACCCTCAAACCGACTTGGCTGAGCTTGTCGAAGCCCCCTTCTTCGTGCGTGAGATCGCAAAGAAAAAGGCCCTTCGACAAGCTCAGGGAAGACGGGTTGTAGAATATGCCAGTCCTACAAACGGCGGATTTCCGCCAAAGGTCACAAAGTTCACACCTGAAACATGTCTTCAATCGCGGGCACTTGCGACGCTGCGCTTAAACACTTCGGGCATCGTTCGGGCTATTCGACGGTTTGAAAGAGCAGGCAGAAGAATCAGATTTCGGAACATATCAGAAACAACTTATGTAGGAAAGCATTTTCGGCGCGAAGAGCGGGGGATCGCAGGAAGTCGCAGATTCCAGCTGCCATATTGAGCAAATGTCAATCGACGTGGCTCAACGTTGCGCGTGTGGTCTGGCTCGCAAATTCGCAATAGCGGTTCTCCACCAATTCTGGGTGTTCCGCCGACGCACTCCTTAATCCAGCAACCCCTCGATTGCCCTCGCCAGCGCCACGTCCCGCGCCGAAAGCCCACCCGCATCATGGGTTGTCAGCAGCACATCGACGCGGTTGTAGATGTTCGACCATTCGGGGTGGTGGTCGGCCTTTTCCGCCAATATCGCGACACGGGTCATAAACCCGAACGCCTCGACAAAATCGGCGAAGACGAACGCGCGCGTCAGCGCATCGCGTGTCTCGTCATAATCCCATTCGCCCAGCTCATCGAGCGCGGCGGCGCGTTCGTCTTCGTCCAGTTGTTCGATCATTTGCCATGCCTCCGGTTGCGGCTATGTCGCAGGGGTGAGACCGCCACGTCAAATGCCCCCTTCGCTGGACGTTATCGAACGGTTGGCGCGCGTCGCGCTCGACCGGCTGCCTGATCCGTTCGCGGCGCATTTGGCGGGGGTGTTGCTGATCGTCGAGGATTTCGCCGAAGACCGCATTCTCGCCGAGATGGGAATCGAAAGCCCGTTCGACCTGTCGGGGCTTTATTCCGGTCGTCCGATCGGAACGCCTGCGGCAACGGGTGACATGCCCGCAACCATCCATCTCTACCGCCGTCCGATCCTCGATGAATGGTGCGAAACCGGTGAGGCACTCGATCACCTTGTCGCGCACGTCGTGGTGCATGAGGTCGGCCATCATTTCGGCCTGAGCGATGCGGATATGCATGCGCTGGAAGAGGCGGTTTCGTGACATTGTCCTTCACCGACGTCACCTGTGCGCGCGGCGGGCGCGTGCTGTTTTCGGGCGTGAGTTTTGCGCTGGCGGCGGGCGATGTACTGACCGTCGGCGGCCCCAATGGCGTCGGCAAGTCAAGCCTGTTGCGGGTCGCCGCAGGGTTGTTGCGGGCAGAGGCGGGCGTTGTGACGCGCAACGGCGATGTCGCGCTGGCCGATGAGCAGCCCGCGCTCGATCCCGTGCTGCCGCTCGCCAGCGCGTTGCAATTCTGGACCGACATCGACGGCGGGTCGTCACGCGATGCGCTGGCCAGCGTTGATATGGGCCACCTCGCCCAAGTCCCGGTGCGGATGCTCTCGACCGGCCAGCGCCGTCGCGCGACGCTGGCACGGACGCTGGCAAGTGGTGCCGACATCTGGTTGCTCGACGAACCCGCCAACGGCCTCGACGCAGCCGGGGTGACGATCCTCGAAGGGTTGATTGCGACGCACCGTCTGCGCGGCGGCATTGCCGTTGTCGCGACGCATCAGGCGCTCGCGCTGCCCGATGCCCAATCCTTGGTGCTGGGATGAGCGTGTTCGTTCGCCTCGTCACCCGCGACCTCGCGCGCTCGCTGGCCAGCGGCGGTATCGCCATGCCGGTCGTGTTCTTCCTGCTGGTCGCCACGCTCTATCCGTTCGCGGTCGGCCCCGATGCGGTGCTGCTGGGCAAGAGCGGCGGCGGGATGCTGTGGGTGGCGGCGTTGCTCGCGGCACTGTTGCCGGTAGACCGCCTGGTCGCGCCGGATGCGGCCTCTGGTGTGCTCGACCAGCTCGCCGTGCGCGGGGTCAGCGACGAGTTGGTCGTGACGGCAAAGATGGTCGCGCACTGGGTGGGTTTTGCCCTGCCGCTGATGCTGGCGGCGGTGCCAGCCAGCGCGCTGCTCAATCTCGACGGGGTGGTGCTGATGAAACTGGAGATCGGCCTGTTGCTCGGCACGCCGGGGCTGGCGGCGCTCGGGGTGCTGGTCGCGAGCCTGACCACTGGCCTTAAGGGCACCTCCGCGCTGACCGGCATGCTCATGCTGCCGCTCGCCATCCCCATCCTGATCTTCGGCGCGGGGAGCCTTGCGCCGATAGACGGTGGCGCGCTTAAACTGCTCGCGGCGGCGTCGCTGCTGCTGGTCGCGATCAGCCCCTTTGCCGGGGGCGCGGCGTTGCGGGCGGGACGCGAATGAAGCTGTCCCCCAAGGAAAAGCTGAAGCTCATCGCGCGCGATGCCAAGGTGCTGTGGATCGCCGCGCGCGACCCGCGCACGCCGCGCATGGCGAAGGTCGTGGTGGGGCTTGTCGCCGCCTATGCGATCAGCCCGGTCGATCTGATCCCCGATTTCCTGCCGCTGATCGGCTGGCTCGACGATTTCGTCGTGGTGCCATTCGGCATCCGCTACGCGATGCGACTTATTCCGCCCGATCTCCTCGCCGAATTCAGGACAAGAGCTGAAAAAGACCCGTCAATCCCGGACCCAGCGCGCCCAGATCGCGGTCGGAAGAATTAGCCCGCGCGATTCCTCGCGGACGCCGAGTTCCCCGCATTCGACCCGGCCCGGCAAGTCGCCGAACGCCTGTTGCAGAAGCTCGCCGATGGCGAGTGCGGACAGGCGGATCGCGTAAACAGTGAGGAACACGAACGCCGATTTGTCGTCGACCAGTGCGCGCACGCCGGCAATCAGCGGGGCGAGGTCGCGTTCGAGCTGCCAGACTTCGCCCTCCGGCCCGCGCCCGTATTTGGGCGGGTCGAGGATGATCCCGTCATAGCGCCGCCCGCGCCGCCCCTCGCGTGCGGTAAATTTGGCGGCGTCGTCGACGATCCAGCGGATCGGTTTGTCGGACAGGCCTGCGAGGGACGCATTGGCCTTCGCGGCTTCGACCGATTTCTTCGAGGCATCGACATGGGTGACGCTTGCGCCCTTCGAGGCGAGGGCGAGGCTGCCGACGCCGGTATAGCCGAACAGATTGAGGCATTGCGGCGCATCATAGCCCGCCAGTCGTTCGCGCGCCCAGCTCCACACGGGCATCATGTCAGGGAAGAAGCCGAGATGCCGGAACGGCGTCGTCTGCGCGGTGAAGTTCAGGTCATCCCACGCCAGATCCCAGCCCGCGCGCGGCACGTCGCGTTCGAACACCCAGCGCCCGCCGCCATCCTCGTCCGCACCGGGGACGAATTCGCCGTCGGCGTCCCAGTCCGGCGTCGCCGGTGCCCACATCGCCTGAGGTTCAGGCCGGATGAAGCGATACGGCCCGTACCGCTCGATCTTGCGCCCGTCGCCGCTGTCGATCAGGCCATAGTCAGGCCAGGGGTCGCCAATGAGGGTGTGGAGAGTCACTTATGACCGCTCGAACACATAGGCCTTCACCGCCTCCAGCGTGGCGGGCAGCGTGTCGAAGCGTTCCTGCCGGTCGAACAATCCCGCCACACGCGCGGGCAGCGGCGGACGGATGCCGGTCGCGCGCTCCACCGCCTCGCGGAATTTGGCCGGGTGTGCAGTGGCCAGCGTAACGACAGGGACATCGCCCATGTCGCTGCCCCGTGCCGCCGAGAGACCAATGGCGGTATGCGGATCGACAATCTGCCCGCATTTGTCGTGCGCCCAGCGCATCGTCATCGCCATATTATCGGCATCGACCCGCGCGCTGCTGAACAAATCGCGCGCCGGCACCAGCATATCGGCGGGGATCGCCAGCTTTTTGGTCGCCTCGAACTCGCCCATCATCCCAGACAGCGCCGCCCCGTCGCGACCGGATAGGTCGAACAACAGCCGCTCGAAATTCGACGACACCTGAATGTCCATCGACGGCGCGGCGGTCGGCTCGACCGTCCCGCACGAATAATCGCCCGACGACAGCGCGCGGTGGAGGATGTCGTTGACGTTGGTCGCGACGATCAGTTTTGCGACCGGCAACCCCATCCGCGCCGCGACATAGCCCGCAAACACATCGCCGAAATTGCCGGTCGGGACCGAAAAGGCGACGGGGCGATCCGGCGCACCGAGCCGCACGGCAGCGTAGAAATAATAGACGACCTGCGCCATCAGCCGCGCCCAGTTGATCGAATTGACGGCGCTCAGGTTGAGCCGCGCGCGGGCGTCGCTATCGGCAAACATCGCCTTCACGATCGCTTGCGCGTCGTCGAAATCGCCCTCGACCGCGATATTGTGGATATTGGGCGCGAGCACCGTCGTCATCTGCCGCCGCTGTACGTCGGACACGCGGCCCGCCGGGTGGAGCATGAACACCTCAACCTTTTCGCGACCCGCCAGCGCGTCAATCGCCGCCGAACCGGTATCGCCCGAAGTCGCCCCGACCACCGTCAGCGCGGTGTCGCGGTTCGCCAGAAAGCGTTCGAACAACAGCCCGAGCAATTGCAGTGCGACATCCTTGAACGCCAAGGTCG
Organism: Sphingomonadales bacterium; assembly: GCA_031386545.1. Taxonomy (GTDB): domain Bacteria; phylum Pseudomonadota; class Alphaproteobacteria; order Sphingomonadales; family Sphingomonadaceae; genus Sphingomonas_O. Next base: position 1,787 of record JANNCK010000136.1, on the reverse strand, counting down.
GCCCGTGGAACAGTTCGAGCAACCAATGCTGCGCGTCGAGCTGGACCAGCGGCACCACTGCGTCATGACCGAACCGCCCGTAAGCCTCGGTGCACAGAGCGCGCAGTACATCGTCGTCGAGCGCACCCGCTACGAATGGGCGCATGACAGTGACCGCGGTTTCGACATAGGATTTGCCCGCCAGCCCCGCGATCTCATCGCGGCTCAGCACCGGCCATTCGCGCGGCACATAGAGCCCGCCGTCGCTGGCGAGACCAGCAAGGGTAACCTCCTCGAAGCCGAGCGCCGGTGCGCGTCCTCTGGTGCTGATATAGTCCATGCGGGCGCGCCTAGCGTTGCCGGCGGGCGGCGGCAACTTTCGGCTGCGGTGTCGCCGCCGCCGCGACCACCAGCGGGGCCAATCGGGGCACGTCCCACAACGCCTCGTTGCCATACCCGGTCACCGGCGTGTCGATCTCGCGCACCTCTTCGGCGCGTTCCGCCCCGGCAACCAGCCCGCGATACAGCCAGCCGGGCAGGCGGTGATGCTCGCGGTCAAACTGTTGCCGTTGTTGAGGGGGCGGCGGAGGTGGCGGCGGCGGGGGCCTTTGACCGAACGGCTGCTGGATGAGCGTTTGCGTCACCTGTGCGTGGACAGCGCCCGCGAGGGCAAGCCCCACGGCTGCACACAGCCCCACACCCGCACACAGGAGCCGCCGCAGAATCAGGGTGTTTTCCGAACCGGCACAGGGATGTTGCAGATGTCCGCGCCGCCCGCAGGCACGATAAAGAACGCATCGCGGCGGTTGGCGCGGGCGTCGGCGTAGCGGGCGAAGCTCGCGCTTTCGGTCGACAGATATTGGTAGGCGGGCAGGCCCGCCACCTCATTGCCCAGCCGCACCGACTTGATCCGCACGCGTTGCCGCGGCTTTTCGTAGAACCCCAGCGCCCCCGTCCCGCGTGGCAGGCTCGACAGATGCTCAATGCCCGCAATCACCCGGCCCACGAGCGCGATGTTGCGGTCGAGGTGGCGCGGCGCATGGCCGATGACAGTGTAAAGCTCTGCCCCCGTCCCCGTATCGGGCGGCATGTCACGCCCGACCCCGACCATGCCATAGCAATGGACGGGCCACATCGAGGTCGCGGCCATATCGACATCGTTGATCGCGATCGGCCACCCGGCATAGAAACGGCCGCCGAGTGCATATTGATCGGGACCAGCGCGACCAGTTGCCCGGACCAATGGACCCCGGTCGAGCATGGTTGTGATTGCCCCGGTCGCAGCATCGCGCCCTTCCGGATGAGAGGGCGTGATGTACGCCCACTGATCCACCTTCGCCAAACCCGGCGGCAACGGCTTCGCCTTCGCCTTGTCCTCGCCGTTCGCATCGCCCCATTGCACGACATAATTGTCCTGCACACGGTTGATGCTCGTCGCGTCCCACCAATGCGCGGCGGCGAGTTTGCGGATGTTGCCGACCCACCCTTGCGAGAACGGCGGTGACATCAGCTGGATGACGACGCGGCGCTTGTTGCCGTCGCGGTCGGGGGCAAGGTCCATCACCAGCAGATCCGACGCCGCAATCGCCACCCAATCGGCAGCAGGGGCCGCCGCTACGATCTCCGACGGTGCCAGCACCTTGGGCGGTGGCGGAGCCGACTCGGCAGTCAGCGCAAAAAACAGCGCGATTGCGTGCGTTAGCTTCCCAAGCTTCACCGGGTTAGGCGCAGTTTTGCGGATTTGCTTCAAATTCAGGGCCAGATTTCTTCTCATAGCGGGAGGCTAGGCGATTCGCATTGCTGTAGGA
>JANNCK010000134.1:0-1944 GCA_031386545.1 Sphingomonadales bacterium | reverse complement strand
CGATGACAGCATCGACCTGTCGGACATGCCCGAAATCACCGACTGGTCGAATGCGGTGCGCGGCAAGTTTTACCGTCCAGTCAAGCAGCAACTGACGCTGCGGCTCGACGCCGACGTCGTGCACTGGTTCAAGACTCACGCCGATGGAGAGCGCGGATATCAAACCAAGATCAATGCCGCGTTGCGCCGCTTTGTGGAGGACGAAGTAAAACGCGAGAAGGCCGCGTGAGCGGCGACATCGTCGAATGCGCGGCGGATGTTCTGCGACTGCTGGGGCATAATATGCCGCCGGTTGGGGAGTAGGGGTGCGCGAGTTCCCAAACAACAAGGAATTGGCTCAAGCACTCGGCCAGCTCATTTTTGCTAATGGCGGCTCCATGTTGCCAAAAGATACAATTCGACCACTTGCCGACCGGTTTGAACTTTCGGAGGAGATTCGCGCCTCACTAAAACCCGGTGATGGACAACTGCGATGGGACAACAGAGTACATTGGGCACGCTTGGTCTTGGCCAACGAAGGATTACTTAAAAAACACATCAGGGGTCAGTGGGATTTGACCGAAGATGGAATCAAGCACTTCGAAGCTGAAAATAACGGACAACCTTCAACTATTTTCAATAGCGTGATCGACGACATTGATCAAAGCGATTTCGGCAATGATGACCCCGAATATCGTAAGCGGATGGCAGGAAGCTACGTTCGAGATGCAAGGGTTCGAGAGCAAGTTTTGAAGCGCGCTAATGGATTTTGCGAAGAATGTGATCAGCCTGGTTTCCGTACGAAAACCAAATCCGGTCAGCCTTATCTCGAAACACACCATGTCATAGCATTGAGCGAACAGGGGCGGGACCGACCTCACAATGTCATTGCATTATGCGCCACAGACCACCGTCGAGCACATTATGCCGAAAACTGGAAGGAATTGCAGGACAAGTTTCTTGCAAAGCTAAGCAAATACAAAACGGAAAACCAATAAATGTTCACTAAAATCCTGATCGCCAACCGGGGCGAGATCGCGTGTCGGGTCATCCGAACCGCCAAGAAAATGGGCATCGCGACGGTCGCGGTCTACTCCGATGCCGATGCGCGCAGTCCGCATGTCCTGATGGCCGACGAAGCGGTCCATATCGGCCCCTCGCCCGCCGCCGAGAGCTATCTGATCGCCGACAAGATCATTGCCGCGTGCAAGACGACCGGCGCGCAAGCCGTGCATCCGGGCTATGGCTTTTTGTCGGAGCGGACGTCGTTCGCGCAGGCATTGGCCGACAACGGCATCGCGTTCATCGGGCCGCCGATCAACGCTATCGCCGCGATGGGCGACAAGATCGAGTCGAAGAAACTTGCGCTGAAAGCGGGCGTCAACGTCGTCCCCGGCTTCGTCGGCGAGATCGACTCGACCGAACATGCGGTCGAGATCGCCAATGGCATCGGCTATCCGGTGATGATGAAGGCGTCGGCGGGCGGCGGCGGCAAGGGGATGCGGCTGGCGTATAGCGAGGCCGACGTCCGCGAGGGCTTCGAGGCGACCAAGCGCGAGGGGCTGGCGAGCTTCGGCGACGACCGCGTCTTCATCGAGAAATTCATCCTCAATCCGCGCCATATCGAAATCCAGATCCTCGGCGACCAGCACGGCAACATCCTCTACCTCAACGAGCGCGAATGCAGCATCCAGCGCCGCCACCAGAAGGTCGTCGAGGAAGCACCCTCCCCCTTCGTCACGCCCAAGATGCGTCAGGCGATGGGCGAGCAGTGCGTCGCGCTGTCACGCGCGGTCGGCTATTATTCGGCAGGCACGGTAGAGTTGATCGTGTCGGGCGCGGACCCGACGGGGGAGAGTTTCTACTTCCTCGAAATGAACACGCGGCTGCAGGTCGAGCATCCGGTGACCGAGTGCATCACCGGCATCGATCTCGTCGAACAGATGATCCGTGTCGCGGCGGGCG
>JANNCK010000128.1:0-1599 GCA_031386545.1 Sphingomonadales bacterium | reverse complement strand
TCTGGCGGCGTAGCGCGTGGAAATAATTGGCGGGCGTCGTGATGTTCGCCACCTGCATATTATCCTCGGCGCAGAGCTGCAAATAGCGTTCGGGACGTGCGGATGAATGCTCCGGCCCTTGCCCCTCATAGCCGTGCGGCAACAGCATCACGAGGCCGTTGGCGCGCAGCCATTTTGCTTCGCCGCTGGCAATGAACTGGTCGATCATCACTTGCGCGCCGTTGGCGAAGTCGCCGAACTGTGCCTCCCACATGACGAGTGTCTTGGGGTCAGCTCCGGCAAAGCCATATTCGAATCCGAGCACGCCGAACTCGCTGAGCGTCGAATCAAGCACCTCGAACCGCCCGTGCGGAACGGTCGACAGCGGCGCATATTTGCGCTCGTCGGTCTGGTCGACCCAGACCGCGTGGCGCTGGCTGAACGTACCACGCCCCTAATCCTGCCCCGACAGACGGACTCCATAGCCCTCCGACTACAGCTCCCCGAATCCCAGCGCCTCGCCGGTTGCCCAGTCGAAGTTTTCGCCGCTCGCAAACATGGCCCGCTTGGCGTCGAGGACACGGTTAAGCGTCGGGTGGATGGTCAGGTCGGCGGGTACCGTCGTCAGGGTGCGCGCGAGTCCGTCGAACAGTTTTTTCTCGATGCCGGTCTCGACATTGCGGCGTGCACTTTCGCCGTCGGTCGGCTTGTGCAGCCCCGCCCAGCGCCCGCCGAACCAATCGGCCTGGTTGGCCTTATAATTGGCGGCGCTCGCAAACTGGTCTTCAAGCATCGCCGTAAACCGCATGACGTGTTCGGGTGCCCAATTTTTGTCGATCACCCCCTCGGCAACCAGACGTGCGGCATAAACGTCGCTGACGCCGGGATGCGTCTTGATGACTTTATACATCAGCGGCTGGGTGAACATCGGTTCGTCACCCTCGTTATGGCCAAAGCGGCGGTAGCACCACATGTCGATCACGACGTCGCGGTGGAACCGCTGGCGGTATTCAATCGCCATTTTGCAGGCGAAGGTCACCGCCTCCGGATCGTCGCCATTGACGTGGAAAATCGGAGCCTGGACGCCCTTGGCGACGTCTGACGGATAGGGCGACGACCGCGCGAATTGCGGGCTGGTCGTAAAGCCGATCTGGTTGTTGATGACGAAATGCAGACAACCGCCGGTATTGTAGCCGCGTACGCCCGAAAAGCCGAAACATTCCCAGATGACACCTTGTCCCGCAAACGCGGCGTCGCCGTGGAGCAAGACGGGGAGCACCTGAATATGGTCCTCCAGGTCATTGCGGTCGGTCTGGATGGCGCGGACCTTGCCGAGCACGACCGGGTCCGCAGCTTCGAGATGGCTGGGGTTGGGGACCAGCGACATGTGCACCTTGACCCCGTCGAATTCGCGGTCGGTGCTGGTGCCGAGGTGGTATTTGACGTCACCCGATCCGCCGACATCGTCCGGGTTAGCGGTGCCGCCCGAGAATTCGTGGAAGATCACGCGGTACGGTTTCGCCATGACGTTGGCGAGCATGTTGAGGCGACCGCGGTGCGCCATGCCATAGACAATTTCGCGCACGCCCATTGCGCCGCCGTATTTGATGACCGCCTCCA